>JALGSS010000098.1 GCA_029821745.1 Candidatus Zipacnadia bacterium | reverse complement strand
TACACGCTGGAACTCGATCAGACCTACGAACTCACCGGGATCGGCGTCTGTCTGAAGCAGAGCCAGGGCGCCAACGACTACCCGGAGTCGGCGGAGGTCTACCTGTCCACCGACGGGGATGAGTGGAGCCGGCCGGTGGTGACGTACGAGAACGAGGTCACCCGGAAGGTACTCTACACGCATTTCCAGACGCCGCTGAGCGCGAAGTTCGTGAAGGTCGTGATCACCCGATCCACCGGCTGGCCGGGCCTCAATGAATTGGAGCTCTACGCGCATTGACGCAGCCCATCCAGGGAAAAGGCCGGTTGCCGATATGGTTGCGTTGAAGAAAGCCTATCATGGGCGCGGGGTGTCATCCCGCTCTGCGGGATGTGACGGGGCCCCGTGCCAGGCATCTCGGGCCCTCCGTGGGGCCCGTCGATTGTGCGGCATCGACACCCCACGGCTACCTGCCCGTCATCAACACAACCATATGGGCGACCAGCCTGCTCAGAGCAAATCAACAGTCGCGGCGAACGCTGCGCCGTCTACTCCTCGTGGTACTCCTGGATCGACTTCACATCGATGTGGCCCTTGATGACGGCCTCAAGACCCATCGTCGCCACCATCGCGCCTGAGATAGTGGTGATGACGGGGATGTTGAACTTGACCGCCTCGGCGCGAATGGCCTTCTGGTCCTCGCGCGGCTCTTCGCCCGCTACGGGTGTGTTGATGATCAGTTGGATGCGGTTGTCGCGGATCAGCTCGATGACGTTCCGGCGGATTCCGCTGGGATCTGAGACGCGGTCGACGATCTCGGCGTCAACGCCCACACGCCGCAGAACGCCGGCAGTGCCCTCGGTTGCCACGATGTCGAACCCGAGTTCGTCGAGGCGCCTGGCGAGGAAGATGACGTCCCGCTTATCGCGGTTCCTGACACTGACGAAAACCGTGCCCTTCTGCGGAAGGACGTGCCCTGCGGCCACGTACGCCTTCGCGAAAGCGGCACCGAAGTTCTCGTCGATCCCCATTACCTCGCCCGTTGACTTCATCTCCGGGCCAAGCAGCGTGTCGATCCCTGCGAAGCGGGAGAAGGGGAAGACCGGGCACTTGACGGCCGTCTGCTTGGGGATGATCGGTTCGGTGAACCCGAGCTCCTCAAGGCTCTGGCCGGTCATGACCCTGGCGGCGATCTTCGCCAGTGGCACGCCGATCGCCTTGCTGACGAAGGGCACCGTGCGAGACGCCCGTGGGTTGACCTCGAGAAGGTGCAGGTGCTCGTCCTTGATCGCGTACTGCACATTGATGAGGCCCACCACATTCAGTTCCTTGGCGAGGGCCTTGGTCTGCTCGGTGATGAGCTGAAGCTCGTCCTCGGCGAGGCTGAACGCCGGTAGGACGCAGGCCGAGTCGCCGGAGTGAATGCCGGCTTCCTCAATGTGCTCCATGATCCCGCCGATGACGCAGCGCTCACCGTCGGAAACCGCGTCCACGTCGATCTCGATGGCGTCCTGCAGGAACTTGTCGACGAGGATCGGGTGATCCGGCGACGCCTCGACAGCCAGGTCCATGTACCGCTGAAGCATCCTACGGTTGTACACGATTTCCATCGCACGGCCGCCCAGGACGAAGGAGGGGCGAACCACGACGGGATAGCCGATCCCTTCGGCCTTGTCGATCGCCTCTTCGGTGGAGTGCGCGGTGTCATTCTCGGGTTGGTGAAGCCCGAGCTTGTCCAGCATCGCCTTGAACTGCTCGCGGTCCTCAGCGCGTGCGATGCCGGCGGGCGTAGTGCCGATGATGGGCACACCATGCCGCTCCAGGTCCTGAGCCAGGTTCAGCGGCGTCTGGCCACCGAACTGGACAATGACCCCGCTGGGCTTCTCCTTGTCGCAGATGTTCAGCACGTCCTCCAGCGTGAGGGGCTCGAAGTAGAGCTTGTCGGAGGTATCGTAGTCGGTGCTGACGGTCTCCGGGTTGCAGTTGACCATGATGGTCTCGAACCCGTCTTCCGACAGAGCAAACGCGGCATGCACGCAGCAGTAGTCGAACTCGATTCCCTGGCCGATCCGGTTCGGCCCGCCGCCGAGGATGATGATGTTCTTATCCGCCGGCGGTCGCGCCTCGTCTTCCTGCTCGTAGGTCATGTAGTAGTAGGGCGTGAAGGCCTCGAACTCCGCCGCGCATGTGTCGACGAGCTTGACCACTGGCTCGACGCCGAGGCGCTTGCGCTCTTCGCGGACCTCGTCCTCTGTCGACTTGGTGAGGACCGCGAGTTGGCGGTCCGAGAAGCCCGCCTGCTTCAACTGTTTCATGCGGGCCGCGGTGAACTCCAACTCGTCGCCGCGCTGATCGGTCTCGCGGCGCATGTCGGCGACTTCGTCCTGCATCTGAACGATCTCTGCCAGGTGCTGCAGGAACCAGGGGTCGATGCCGGTGATCTGGAAGAGCTCATCGACCGAGGTGCCGCTTCGTATGAGGCTGCGGAGCTGGAACAGGCGGTCCGGGTGAGGGATCTGCAGCTTGGCTTCGAGCTCATCCCGCGGCATCTCGTCGTAGTGGCTGCCCTTGCCGTCAGCACCAAGGCCGAAGCGGCCGATTTCGAGGGCGCGGACGGCCTTCTGCAGGGACTCCTTGAAGGTACGGCCGATGGCCATCGCTTCGCCGACCGACTTCATTTGGGTCATCAGCGTTGGGTCCGCCCCAGGGAACTTCTCGAAGGCAAACCGCGGGATCTTGGTTACCACGTAGTCGATGGTGGGCTCGAAGCACGCCGGGGTCTCGCGGGTGATGTCGTTGGGGATCTCATCCAGCGTGTACCCGACGGCCAGCTTGGCCGCGATCTTGGCGATGGGGAAGCCTGTGGCCTTCGAGGCCAGCGCTGAGGACCGGCTGACGCGCGGGTTCATCTCGATGATGACGATGCGGCCATCCTCGGGGCTGACGGCGAACTGGATGTTGCTGCCGCCCGTGTCGACGCCGATCTCCCGCATGACCCTGATGGCCAAGTCGCGCATCTCTTGGTACTCGCGGTCCGTGAGGGTCTGGGCCGGCGCCACCGTGATCGAGTCGCCTGTGTGGATGCCCATCGGGTCGAAGTTCTCGATGGAGCAGACGATGACGACATTGTCCTTCGTGTCGCGCATCACCTCGAGCTCATACTCTTTCCAGCCGATGACCGACTGCTCGACGAGAACCTCGTTCATCGGGCTCGCATCGATACCGTTGGCGACAGACTCCTCCAACTCCTGAAGGTCGTTCGCAATGCCGCCGCCGGTGCCGCCCAGAGTGCTGGATGGGCGGATGATCAGGGGGAAGCCGATGTCCTCGGCGATCTTCCGGGCTTCGCGAACGCTGGAGGCGAAGCTGCTCAGCGGCAGGTCCAGGCCCGCTGCGAGCATGGCATCCTTGAACAACTCGCGGTCTTCAGCCTTCTTGATGGCCTTGCGGCCGGCGCCGATGAGTTCCACATTGTGCCGGGCCAGGACGCCGCGCTCAGACAGCTCCAGCGCCGCGTTGAGACCCGTCTGGCCACCGAGAGTGGGGAGCAGGGCGTCAGGTCGCTCGCGAGAGATGATCTCGGCGATCGTCTCCGCGACAATGGGCTCAATATAGGTCCGGTCCGCCGTCTCGGGGTCGGTCATGATGGTCGCCGGATTCGAGTTGATCAGGACGACCTCGTAACCTTCCTCCTTAAGGGCCTTGCACGCCTGCGTGCCGGAGTAGTCGAACTCGCAGGCCTGCCCGATGACGATTGGGCCGGAGCCGATGATCAATATCTTCTTGATGTCCGTGCGCTTGGGCATAGTTAGTGTCTCAGACCTTCTGGGATCGCTTTAGGTCATCCTCGTTGCGCGGCGGCTCGGGCGACGCGAACGGCTACTGCGCAGGCGGCGGCAAGTCCTTCATCTTCGCGGGCAGGACCTCGCGGGGGGCCGGGATGATATGCCACGTGTGGAACTGGACCGGCGCTGCACTCGGGACATACTTCGCGACCTCCTCAGCGTCGGCCCGCCAGATTGTGCCATCCGCGAACCGCACCGCCGATGGGTACGCGACGACGGTCCAGGCGCTGTCGGGCAGTCTCACGGGTAGCGACCAGCGACCGTAATCGGTCCGCTGGGGCGCGAGAGCCGTGACGGACGTTGCGCGGATGGTGTCAACGTACTGGCCGAACGCGTCATAGGTGACAATCAGGATCTGGTAGGCCCACACGGTGTCGGGGCCCGTGTTCTGCACCTGCAGATAGACCGGCAGGACGGGGCCCACCGGTGCGTTCGCCTTGTCGACATCGCTTGCCCACGCCGGGACATCGTACCCCGCGTGGCAGTTCGTGATGGTGACGGGCGGCTCCAAAAAGCGTACATCGACCAGGCGCTCGTCGAGGTTCGCGATCTGGGCATTGGCGACCGACACAGACAAAGCAAGCAGGATCGATACAGAAAGCAGCGGTTTCATCGGTAACTACCTCCTAGACGCACAAAGAACGGCGCCCGCTCCATGGCGGCCACCGTTCGTAGTGTGCGCGATCACAGCAATTCGATCAGCCTCCGACCTTACACCTCAGGTCGTAATTCTGCATGGATGCGCATAGTTCCTGCATCAACTCATCACTGGGAGGCTCTTCGATCACTTCGGGGCAGACCTGCCCCAGAGACTCGTACTTGCCCTCACCCAGGCGATGGTACTTCAGAAGCTCGACCGTCGGCTTGTGATCAAGCCCGCTCAGAAGCTCGGCGATTGCCCGGATGTCCTCCGCCTGAGCGTTGTGTCCGGGGACGACCGGCACGCGAATGTGCACCGGCGTGGCCGTCTGCGTCAATCGCCGTAGATTAGACTGGATCAGGCCGATGCTCTGCCCCGTGCTGCGGCGATGCTCCTTTGGATCGGCCGACTTCACGTCGTACAGCACCAGGTCGACGTACGGCAGCACGCGCTCGAAGTACTCCCAGGGCACGTGTCCGCAGGTGTCGAGCACGTTATGCAGCCCGGCCTCTTTCGCGGCCCCAAACAGGCCCTCGGCGAAGTCGATCTGCATCAGCGGCTCCCCGCCGGACAGCGTCATGCCCCCGCCGGAGTTCTCGTAGAACGGCCGGTCCTTCTCCACTTCCGCGAGAGCCTCTTCGACCGTTACCTCTCGCCCCTGCAGCACGAGCGCCTCAGCGTAGCACGTTTCCGTGCAGATGCCGCAGTTCGTGCACTTCGCGCGGTCGATGATGATCTGGGTCTCGCCCTTACTCAGCGCTCCCTGCGGGCAGGCGTCGATACACTTCAGACAGCCGATGCAATTGCGCGGGAACTGGGCGAGAGCCGGTCGGGGATCCTGAGACTCGGGATTGTGGCACCAGAGGCAACTCAGGGGGCAGCCCTTCAGAAAGACGGTGGTGCGAATCCCGGGTCCATCGTGGATCGCGAACTTCTTGATGTCGAAGATGATTCCGGTAACGGGCAACTACAAGAGCCCCCTGTGCATTTCGGCGTATTCTAACCGCCTGGTGTCGTCGCGTCAACGGCACAGACCGGGGCACAGCCCCGTGGCCGGGCGGGTGACGGCGCGAGCACCGGCCGGCTTGCCGCGCGTCCCGTCCTCGGGCCGTTCGCCCCGGTCGCTTTTCATCTGGGTATCTACTTGCCTGTTACTCGACCGCGATCGTCTTCCCCGTGCGGGCCGATTCGTAGCATGCGTCGATGACCCTGTGGCTCCACAGGCCGTCCTCGCCGGTGATCGGCGGCTCCGTGTCGTTCACGATGGCCGCGCAGAAGCCCTCGATGGCCGCCTGATACATGTTGACCACGTCAGGCGTGATGATCTCCTGCGGCGTCTCGACGTCGCGCACCTGGTCGGCGTCGTAGCCCTTGTCGCCCTTCTCGAGCACGGTCGTCAAGCTGCCGCCGGAATCCTGGCCGATGGTCCCGAAGGCCGCCACACTGCCCTTGCTGCCATAGACTTCCAGGGCATTGCGCGCGGCGGCATCGGGCACGTTGAACAGGTTATCGACGAACCCGACGGCACCCGACTCGAAGCGCAGGCTTGCGACTGCCGTATCTTCACTCTTGTAGTCCTGCACGAGATTGCCGGTGAAGCAGCTCACTTCGCGGACCTTCCCGAACAAGAACTCGAGCAGGTCGATGCAGTGGTTGCCCATGTCGATGAGCGAGCCGCCGCCTCCGAGCGCCGGGTCCTGTCGGAATGCGCCGGGAATTGGCGGATACCAGCAGGTGAGCTCGGCTCGGCCGAAGACAAGCGTGCCCAGCTCTCCGGCCTCGATCATCGCCTTGAGCTTCGTGTGGCAGGCGTGGAACCGCATCATGAAGTTGGTGCCGAGCTTGACCCCCGCATCGGCGCAGACCTGAATCTGCTCCTCAACTTCCTGCAGCGTCATCCCCAGGGGCTTCTCGCACAGAACGTGCTTGCCCGCTGCTGCAGCGGCCTTGACTTGCTGCGCGTGGAAGTTGGTCGGGGTCGCGATGTAGACGGCGTCCACCACGTCGAGGGCGAGCAGGTCGGCCTCGTCCGTGAATGCGTGGGTGACGCCCCGTTCCTGAGCAACGTCCTTGACCCGGTCCTCGGCAACGTCCTGGACAGCGACCAACTCAGCGCGGTCAGATGCGATGATGCCTTCCGGGATCGTGCGACGGTTGGCGATCCCCCCGGCTCCGATAACGCCCCAGCGTATGGCCATGGAACTGCACCTCCCAAATCAACGGTTTCGTGTGAGCGCGGCTATCGTCGCGCAGGCAGCCGTCACGCTACGCTGCCGTCCGGCTTGCGCAACTTCGTGGTATGGCACAGGATGTTTCCGTCCTTCTCCACCACGTCGAACCCGGCCTCTTCCCCGAACCTGGCCACGGTCCACGGGAACACGTAGTCCGGGTCGAGCGCGAGCTCGTTGACGACCGCGGACGCCCCGGGCTTGAGACACCGCTTGAGCTCGCGGAACAGGGCCTTCCGATCACGGACTTCCCCCAGAACACTCACCAGGAGCGCCGAATCAAAGCTGTGCGACGGGAAGGGTAAGCGCGCCCCGTCCCCGCAGGTCAGATGCAGGGAGTCATAGGGGATGTCCACGCGTTCCTGACACCTGCGCAGCATCCGCGTATCGATGTCGATGCCGACAACCTGGCCTTCGTCCCCGACCTGCTCAGCGGCGCCCTGGGTGAGGAAGCCCCACCCGGGGCCTATTTCCAGCACGTTCCATCCCTTCTGGATGCCGGCCGCTCGCAGGGTACTGGCCGGGCCGAAGAACTTGCGGCGCAGAGGCGTGCGCAGGCCCAGGTTCGCCAGTGTCGGCAGCGCCCCTGGGAACAGCTTGCGGATGGTGCGGATGATTGCGGTCCATATCGCGAACAGAATCGCGAGGGTTAGAAGCTCTGTCATGGTGCAGCATCAGCGCCGTTCTCTGGCGCCACGCGGCACGGGCAGGCGAGTAGACGCAACAGGTTACCTCATCTCTGGAGATCACGACAGACATCAACACTTGGTCGACTCAACGCTACGGCGCCGGGTGATGTTCCACACGCTTGGGCTGCCGATCCAGCCGGCCTATGGAGTCGTGTTGAGAAAGGCCAGATAGCCGTGGGGTGTCGATGTTGCACACGACACGCCACCCCGTGTCGATGATTGCACTCTCTCAACACAACCGTAGGGCTGTGTTGAGAACCCCACTTCGGTAGCTGCGGGGTGGCCGCGTCGTTCAGCGGCCGGGGCCCCGCAGGACCATAGAGCGATCACAACAAGGCTCCGTGGGGCCCCGTCGATTCTGCGGCATCGACACCCCACGGCTAGCCAGCCATTCTCCCGCACAACCGTAGGGTCGCGCCTACACCGTGCGGCCATCAAGCGGGTCGACGCCGATCCCGCGGAGCATCTGCAGTGCGTTGAGGCCGAGTATCTTCTTCTTGTCCGCTTCGGGTATGCGAGCGTGCAGAATCGGGCCCATCCCCAGCGGAATCGGCAGGTCCGTAACGTCGGAGCCATACACAATCTTAGAGGTATCCAGCGAATCGGTCAACATTTCCATCGCGTTGTAGCCCAACGGCTCGCACGTACACTGGTAGACGTTCGGATAGTTGTTAACCACCTCGCCGTAGGCCAGGGAGTAGTGGCCGATGATGAAGGTGACGTCAGGATACTTGTCGGCCAGCCGCCGCAGGTGGCCTACCGGACCCCAGCTATGGTTCAGCACGATCAGCTTGCGCTCATTGGCCCACGCCACGGGGATCTCCAGGTTCGGCCCGTCCTCCGGATAGCCCTGGTAGTGGGGGATGAGCTTCACGCCCACGAATCCCTTGCCGTCGCAGCGGTCCAGTTCCTGGCGCGCTTCGGTCGGGCTCGTCGGGTTGATGGTCAACAGGCCATAGTAGCGCCCGGGGTACCCCATCATGAACTGCGCTATCTGGTCGTTGTCGTAGGTCCAGTCACCGATGACGCCCGAGAAGCCGAAGACAATGGAGCACAAGACGCCGAGGCGCTCCATCTCCCGCTCGACTTCGGCGGGTGAACTGTCCGCGAGATGGTAGATGCTCGCCTGGCTCAAGTGGGCGTGGGAGTCGATGATGACCTCCCCGGCGGGCCGCTCGCCCCGGAGCGCCTTCGCCCGGAGTGTGTCGCTCTCGGGCGGCTTCACCGTGATCCTGAAGTCAGGCACCGTGCGGCGCTTCTGAGGGTGGGCGGCGGCGAGCATCCCGCGCAGGTTGTCTCCGGCGATCTTCGCCCGGTCCGCGTCGCTGATCTCCGCGTATCGCGTCGTCGCCACGACCCCGCCGATCTCCCGGACCGGCCACTTGGTGCCGAACAACAGCCGCTCAGCGCCGAACTCCCTGCAGACATACTCGATCCCCCGGTGGGCCCAGAAGCCCGACAACTCGAAGTGCAGATTGGGACAAGTCTCGAGGGCCTGGTACATCATCCGGTTCGCCGACCGGAACCGAGACTCACTCACCACGACGGGCAGGTCCGGATGGGCCCGGCACAGGTGGACGATATCCTCCCAGTTCGTCGCGTCCATCGGGTACCCCAGCAGCTCGGGGTTGGAGTCGATGAAGGTGACGATGCGTCCCTCTTCGAGCACATCCAGCAAGTCGCCGATGCACCAGTCTTCGAGGCTGAAGGTGTAGTGCCCGGGGAACAGCCTGACAGCGCGTACCCTCGCGCTGTGCATACGCTCAAGGAGCGTGTCCAGTGGGCCGATCTCCCCGGTTCGCGCGGGCATGAGAGCCCAGGTGGGATGCAGGCGCGGCTCATGCCGCGTTTCCTTGAGCACCCGCTGATTGCCCCACTCGGTGTAGACCTCGCGCGACAGGGAGTCCGTCACGAGGGCCTCCGCGATGCCGAAACGGTTCATGTCCGCCAGCAGGTCCTCCGTACTGTATGGCATGCCCTCGCTCAGCCTCTTGTAGCGCCCGATCTGGACGTTCGCATCGAAAAGCTGCATTGCTATTCACCTTCGCACTTGATGGCCCGCCGGCGGGCCGGCATAGATAGGCCGTGATTGCCAGGCGGTGTGACTATAGCTCGTACTTCAGGCCGTTGCGGGCGCTCGCCCGGGCCTTGAGGACCACTTCGGTCATTCTGAAGCAGTCCGCGGCGGGGACGACGCACTCACATTCCCCGCGGATCGACCGCACGAAGTTGACGAACTGGTTCTCGCCGGGAGCGGGCAACTCCAGTTCCTTCAGGCCGTCCTCGGGATGGATGTACGTCACCTGTGTGCCGCAGGCGAGGGACTCGATGACGCCCTTGTCTCCAGCGACGCGGATGCGGTCGTCACCGTGTGTCGGGGCTGCTGCCGGGCGGCAGTAGTCCAGCCGGGCCGACGCCGTGGCGCCGTTATCCAGCCTGCACAGCACCTGCCCCTGGTCCTCCATGTCCCGAAGCTCCGGGTGGGCGACATTCGCGCAGTAGGCGAACACTTCAGAGTACTCGCGCCCCGTGCACCAGCGGATGCAGTCCAGGGCGTGAATGCCGATGAAGGGGATGATCCCGCTGAATGTCTCGGCGCTGCGCTGCCACTCGGGACGGTTCCCGAGACGGTATGACTTCTGGAAGGTCGCCAGGCACACGTCGCCGATATCCCCATTCTCGATCACGCTTCGCACCAGCCTGTACGCGGGTTCGAAGCGCATGGTCAGCAGCATCGACAGGTGGACGTTGCCTGCCTGCACGGCCTCCTGGACGTCGGTGAGATCGGGCAGCCGATTAGCCAGGGGCTTCTCGCACATCACGTGGATCCCCCGCTGGGCGGCGGCGATGACGATCGCGTGGCGCTCGCTGTCTACGCCCGCTTCACCCAGCACGTCGATGTCGTCATTCTCCAGTTCTCCAGCATTTCCTGCCAATCTGTGTAGGTGTGGGTGTTCTCGTCGGCGCATTTCCAGCTCTTGACGCCGGCGAGGGCTTCCAGGCTATCGTCGCAGACTGCGGCCAGACGGGCGCCCTCAATCTGGGAGATCCCCTCAATGATGGTGCCCTGATGGCCTTTGAGGCCTGCAATAGCGACATTCAGTGGCATGACGCGACTCCTTTTCTGAAGGGATAGATGGCGGGCAGTTCCCCGCTGGGCGAGGGGAATCCTCCGGCGGATGGGGCGCGTTCGGGTACCGCTGAAGGCCCGCTTGGTCAGTTCGGGATGAACAAAGCCCGCCCGAGAGCCGGCCCTCGGGCGGGTCATTTCCAGTTCCCGCGCAGCGGCATCGCGGCCGCCGGACTGCTTCTGTGACGGCGACACCTTACGGCAAGCGCTGGGCCACAAACCCGATCTCGGCCTCGATCCGTGCGCATTCATACGCTGCCGAGAACTCGTTCCCGGGCTGCTCGAAGTACGACACATCCACCTCATCGCCCCACCAGTTGCGCAGGATGTCGGCGACCGGGTCTTCCACCCACGCCTTCGGGCCGACGGCATTCATGATCCGCACCCCCGGCTTGTGCGCGGATTCAGCGGCGAGAGAGAAGGCCCGGACAGCGTCGCTACGGGCCATGATCGTGATGCCCCCGAGGCACCACGCGCCGATGGGGCCGACCTTCCTCAGGGGTGGCATGCCCTCGTCGGGGCATATGCTGGCCAGGCGCAGGTTGATGACGTCGATATCCGGGTTCTGGCGCTGGTAGTACTTCGTGACCTCTTCCATCAGGAACTTCGATACGCCATACCCGTCGCGGTCCAGGCAGGGGTGCTCATCCGGCACCGGGACCTGCAGTGGGCGAAACAGGGGGCTCTGGAAGCCGACGGCGGCGATGGAACTGGCCATCACGAACTTGCGGCAGTCGTGGTGGTCCATCAGGTAGCGCATTAGGCAGCGGGTGCCTTCCACGTTAACGAGGATGCCGTCGCGCTCGAGGCATCCCCCAGTGACGGCCGCCAGGTGCACGACGACGTCGATCTGCTCCTCGTCAAGCCGGCGCAGGTCCTCGAAGGCCCCGAATTCGCCCCGCACCCACGGCAACTCCAGGCCGGGATCCTTCCGGCCCATGCAGATGACCTTGTGGTCCTGTGACATCGAGGCAGCGAGGGCCGAGCCGACGAAGCCGCTCGCGCCGGTGATCAAGACTGTGCTCATGGTAGTCCTCCGACATCTCGTGGTGTGTGGCTAAGTGCATCCGGCTTTACTGCTGCCAGTCGATGACGACGCCCACGACGTCCTTGGCCTCGCCCTTGTTGATCCGATCGTACATCTCCGGCGCTTGGGCGGACGTGATCTCGTGGGTGATCGTCTTCTCCCACTTCAGGGCGCCCATCGCCATGTTCTTGACCACCGCGCGGCGGGAAGGCTGGTAACCGTCGTCGCAGGGAAAGAACATCTGCAGACGCTTGCCGTGGGGC
Source organism: Candidatus Zipacnadia bacterium (assembly GCA_029821745.1). Lineage (GTDB taxonomy): Bacteria > Armatimonadota > Zipacnadia > Zipacnadales > JABUFB01 > JALGSS01. Next base: position 6,617 of record JALGSS010000098.1, on the reverse strand, counting down.
GGCAGGAAGTGCATGGAGATCGGGTCGGCCCCGTAGTTCCCCTGCCAGATGAGGGAGCCCAGCGGGCGGCAGAGCTCGACTGCCGGGTCGATGCACGCGGGAATTCCGGTGCACTCAAACACCACATCAGCGCCCTCCGGGGCGATGCTCCTGACTGCGGCCGGAACGTCCTCATTCGACCCGTTGATGAGGTGATCCGCGCCCATTTCGCGGGCGATCTCCAGATGCTTCTGATCGATGTCCACGGCGATCACCACGCAGCCCCGGTGAGCACAGGTCGCGACGACCCCCAGGCCGATCAGCCCGACCCCATACACCAGCACCGTCTCGCCCATCCGTGGATTCGCCATCGACACGCCGTTGAGGCCCACCGCGGGCATCACGAACATGGACGCGACCTTCATGCTCGCGCCGGGGGGCACATGGTCGACACCGTGGGTCGTATCCGGCTTGCGCACTGCGTGGGAGCAGTGCGCCCCCGACACGCAGGAAACCGGGGTGCCGTCGGCAAGCTCCATGGAGTCATTGCCACGGAAGTACACCTCGTCGCCGACCTTGAAGTCGGTGATGTCCGAACCCACCGCTTCCACGATGCCTGTGCCCATGTACCCGACGCACAAGGGGTAGGGACCCCAGGATATCTTGTTGCGGATCAGGGCGAACTCCGTGCCGATGCTCACGCCCGTATACAGGGAGCGGATCGCCACCTGATCGGGCGCGGGATCCTTGAGGATGACTTCCTCGATGGAGAATTGCTGTTTTTCGTCGCAGATCAGTGCTGTCGCCTTCATGGCGCTTCCTTTCACCGTGTGGTTTGCCTCGGCCGGCACTGCCGCCGGCTCATTCGGTTGCTTTGAACTGGAACGCGTACAGCTTCGCCGCGCGCATATCGAAGTAGAGCCGCGCACTCTTACCCGCGAGGGCGGAGACATCGCTGTTTCCGTCCCATGAGACGGTCTTCGCGATGTGGTTGCCATAGATGATGCTGCAATTCTCGACGCCGAAACCGGGGATCGTTTCGCCCTCGGCGTCCATGATCCCGACCCGACACGCGCCCATCGCCGAGCAGTCGATATTGAGCACGAGCTCGGTCCCCTCGAACCGGATAGGCGGCGTGAGGAGTTTCCCGCCGGCGTACTCCGCATCCGCCGAGATGAACCCGTCCAGGCGCTGCCGGACCGCGCAGAAGGAGCCCTGGCATCTCTTCGCCGCCCGGGCCTCATTGTGGCGCCCGTGGGAGACCGAGTACCCGCCATAGTATTGGTAGATATCATCGCCCGCGCGGAGCATCCCGACCGCCATGTACTGGCATTGGGAATCGATCTCGCCCGTCCGGCCCAGAGCGACGTACGGGCTTCGCACGAGACGCTGGAACTCGACGCCGTCGCGGCTGGTCGCGAGCTGGATGTCCAGCAGACCATCGTTTGGCGGCGGGGCCGGATGGTGCATGTAGGCGCTGGGGAACATGAAGTAGGCGGCTTGCGCCCAGGGATACTCCACCGCAGCGGGATTGTAGTGGTCGGAGATCACCGGGTCTTGCTCATCGTACCCGAAGGCTGTGGGCATCTCGTGGCTGGGCACGGGGATCTTGTCCCTGCCCCAGATGAAGTAGGCCTCGTCGCCCAGGTCCGTGTACGGCCAGGGCTTGAGGATATCATCCGTCTCGATGCGGCCGACCTTGCGCTGCGGATCCCACTTGCGCACATACGCCACGTACTTGCCCCGCTGCACGTCCCAGGCGGCCTGGTTCGCGGTGTCCGGGCCAATATCGAGTACATGGGGCCCGGGCGTCCAGTGCAGACCGTCGGGTGATGTGTGGCAGTACAGGCCGCCCTTCTCCGGGTCCGGCCAGTCCTGCATCACGATCATCTTGTAGCGTTCCTCGGCCTTGCCGTGGGGATCGAGGAATACCACGGCTTCGCCCACGCCGTGGAAGACGATGTTGTTTTCCTTCGATCCGGCGTACTCGACGAGGCCGAGAACGGGGCGCTCCCACGTGAGGCCGTCCTCGGAGGTCGCCAGGCATACGTTGGCGCCCTCATCGGCGCTTTCGCACCGGTAGAAGAGCTTGTACTTGCCGCCGTCCTCGATCACCGATGCGCAGAAGCCGAAGTTCAGCTCCCACGGCATCTCGGGGACCAGCACGGGGCCGAGTTTCCGCGGCGGGTTCATCCTCAGACCGACGCCCTTGGAGCTCTCGATGAACCGCTCGTCGATGAACAACTGCTTGCGCGAACCGATGTCGATCGGCTCCGGGGCGGGCAACGTGGGCGTCAAGTCCTCGGGACCCCGGAAAGTCCCCTCAAGAGTGCTCTCTTCGTCGCGCATGATCTGTTCGATGTCCTCTCGTGCCAGGGCTCGGTCCCACAGGCGCACGCCGCCGATGAGCCCCCGGTAGTATCTGCTGTGCTCAACGCTGATGCCGAGGCCGATCCGCATGGCGGCCGTGGCCCCGGCGAGAGTGCCCAGTTCCGTGCCGTCCGTGAATATCGCTTCGCCGTCGAGGAAGAGCGTTGCGCTGGCCTCCGGGGCGTAGGTCAGGGCGACATGTTGCCACACGCCGAACTGGACCGGGGCCTTGGGCATGCTGTAGATGCGCTCACCGCCGGCAGCCCTGACCTCCACGAGAAACTTCTTGTCGGTCGGGTACAGCAGCAGACGGAATGTCGACGGCTTGATCACGAGGGCCACAGGGTCGGTTGCGCCCTCGGCCCGGTACCACACGTCCACCGTGAAGGCGTCGGCGAGTGGGACGGCCGCGCTATCCTCGAGTGTCGCGACGGTACCGGCTCCATTGAACCGCAGGGCAGCGCGCAACCGGCTCTTGGCCCATTGTCCATCGGCGATGGTCGCGTCGTGTCCGCCGATAGAATCTGCCAGTACCGCGCCGTCACCCTCGTCGGCGGAGTAGGCAAGAACCGGCCCGCCATTCGCGGCGAAGGCAGGTCCGCAGCACAGGAGAGCAAGCAGCATTGCTGAGATGTCGATGATCGGGCCCATGGGTTTGACCCCGCTCCTGGGTTTTACCGGCAGTTCGCTGCGGCTTGCCGGCATTCCTTCGCGGTCTCGTAGGCATTTGCTCCAGTCACTGACTGGTGCCCTTCCGCAGTTTGTTTCCAGAAGCGTTCTCGCCCGAAACATCTCAGAAACACAACTCGGCTATATTCCTGCCTGTTCGAGCTACGTCCTAAGCGACTGTGAGGAGGACCTTGATGAGTGACGCCACGAAGTACGTGCTTGAGACGGCCAAAGAGCAGAACGTGAAGTTCATCCGCCTGTGGTTCACGGACATCCTGGGCTACCTGAAGAGCTTCGCTATCACCGTGGAGGAACTTGAGGGGGCTCTGGAGCGGGGCATGGGATTCGATGGGTCCTCAATTGAGGGGTTCGCTCGCATTGACGAGAGCGATATGCTCGCGATGCCGGATCCCACCACCTTCCAGATGATCCCCTTCCGGCCGACTGAAGGCGGATCGGTCGCCCGTATGTTCTGCGACATCGTCCGCCCCGGCGGGGAGCCCTACGATGCTGACCCGCGCTTCGTGCTGCGGCGCATGCTTAAGAAGGCGGAGGCCATGGGCTACACCTTCTACGTTGGGCCCGAACTTGAGTATTTCTACTTCGCGTCCGACAAGAGCCCCGAGCCATTGGACCATGCGGGGTACTTCGACCTGGTCCCGTCCGACGTATCTGCCGACCTGCGCCGCGAGACGGTGTTCGCGCTCGAGGCCATGGGCATCGATGTTGAGTACAGCCACCACGAAGTAGCGCCCAGCCAGCACGAGATCGACCTGCGCTACACCGACGCGCTGACCATGGCCGACAACGCCATGACCTACCGGCTTGTGGTCAAGGAGATCGCGCGGATGCACGATGTCTACGCGACGTTCATGCCCAAGCCCATCAGCGGCGAAAACGGAAGCGGGATGCACGTGCACCAGTCTCTGTTCGAGGGCGAGAGGAATGCGTTCTTCGACCCCAATGACGAGATGCTCCTGTCCCACGTCGCGCGCTGCTACATCGCGGGGGTCATGAAGTACGCGCCCGAGTTCTGCCTTGTGACGAACCAGTGGGTGAACTCCTACAAGCGGCTGATTCCCGGCTTCGAGGCCCCGGTCTACATCTCGTGGGCACGCCGCAACCGCTCAGACATGATCCGCGTGCCCGAGTACCAGCCCGGGCGCGAGAAAGCGACCCGCATCGAGTTCCGCGCAGCCGATCCAGCCTGCAATCCCTACCTGGCCTTCTCCGTCATGCTCGCAGCCGGTCTGAAGGGCATCGAAGCGGGTGTGCCTTGTGGTGATGCGGTTGAGGAGAACGTGTACGAGATGGACGAGAAGGAGCGAGATTCGCGAGGCATCCACAGTCTGCCCGGCAGCCTGAAGGAAGCGATGGAAGTGGCTGAGGGCAGTGAACTGCTCCGCGAATGCCTGGGACAGCACGTGCACGAGAAGCTGATCGCGAACAAGCAGATCGAGTGGGCAAACTACCGCAAGGTGGTGCACCAGTACGAGGTCGAGACGTACCTGCCCGTGCTGTAGAGACCCACAGGCACACTGCGCCCCGCAGCCGTGCGTGGGGCCCGCCCGACAGGAAATGCGGCGGGCACGCTCACGAGCTGGGGGGCGGAACTCCTCTACGGTATCGGGCAGGTCTGGGCGGGAAACAGTCGCCTGGTGCGGACCCGCTCACGCTCAAGCCGCGCCGTGCATCCTGGGCTCAGGGCTCACTCAGTCGTGGCCGTCGCGCGGAACCGCAGCACGCGCATGTTGCCGTCTCCCGTGGTGATCCAGAGGCCGCGAGGCCGCCCGTCGCCGGGCTTCGTCAGGCCCCAGATGACAGGCAGATCCGGATTCGGCGTAGCCCACACTTCGCAGCAGGGCACCAGTCTGTCATCCCGCGGCGCGAAGCCCTCGAACAGCCACCGGCCTTCGTGGACTCTCTTCACCACCACTTCGTCCGCTGCGTCTCCCCACACGTCGCCGCAGCGCATCTCCTTCGCCCCGTCAAGCTCTTCCGTTCGCCCGATGCCCTCAATCCCGAAGCCCTTCCAGCAATAGGCCCCGAGAGACAGCCCCCCGGATCTTGTCCGCTCCAGCGCGACGAGCTCGTCGTCGCCGCGCCCGTCCAGATTGGCGAAATCGGCCGTCACGAAGGGTCGCGAGAGCGACGTCCCGAGCCACACCTTCCGCAGGCCCTTCCCACCGGGTCGCAGGGAGTAGATGAAAGGTCGCCTCGCCACAACCGGGTCGAAGATGGTCGTCTTGCGCACCCCGATCAGCACGACGGGCTTCCCCGCGAACTGTCCGGACCGGAGCAGCCAGGGGTGAAGGCCCCGGTCGAACTCATCCCACACAGCTTGCCCAGCCCGGTCCCGCACCACAATACGTGCCCCCCGCAGGGCTTCCTCTGAGTCCTCGACCCCGCCCCGCAGCATCACCTCAAAGACGTTGCCGCCGGGGTCTTCAGTCATCGCCCGCTCCCGCACAGTGCCGTCCTCATCCGCCCATGATACTGCCCACTGACCGGCGAGAATCAGCGCCCAGACGACGGCGAATGCCCCCCGCGTGACTCCGTCATTCATAGCCCAGTTGGCGCCTCGTCTTGCCCACGAGGCCGAGCGCATTGGTCAAGAATACCTTCTCCACATCTGCCGCCGTGAACCCGACCCGCTCACTGGCGACCTTGAAGGCTCGGACGATCTCGTAGGCGTAGAATGTGCAGCGCATCTTGTAGCTGCCCGCTGAGTTGTGGATGCTCCACGGGTGGACGCGCTTGGTGAAGAAGTGTCGCTGCCCATTGGCGCTAAGCAGTTTGCCCTTCTCCTGGGCCACGGGCATGTCCAGCCCCCACAGGATCTTGTCCGGTCCGAAGAGCTCGATGAGCGTCTCGCAGGATTCCCAGCTCTGCACCATCGAGAAGTCCACACGGATCATCCCGTCCACGTTCACCGGGTCCGCGAGTCTGCCCAGTCGCGGGATATGCACCATCTGGATCAGCCCGAGTCGATTCGCCAACTCCCGCTGACCGGGCGGCACCATGTCCTCGAGGGTCACGTCCGCCTGATCAGTTCCCTTCGCGTGAGTGACGTAGCTCCAGTATGGCTTGAACCCGAGGAACTCCCCTGACCGCAGTTCTGCCTCAAGCGCCTCCTGGTCCTCCTCCAGGCCGCACAGCATCAGCGCGTGCAGCCTCTCATCGCCCGCCGTCGCTTCGGCCAGGTAAGCGTTTTGGGCCTTCATGTCGGCGTTCGGGTCGATCGTGTTGAACAGAAGCGCGTGAAGCGTCTTGCCGGGGAACAGCCGCTGCATGGCGGCCTGGTAGTTTTCCAGCGGGTAATACTCGCAGACCACCGGCATGGATGGGTTGCGGCCCTCGCGCTTCGTGTAGGACACATCCTCCTCCCGGTATATGTGGGAGTGGAAGTCGAAGATCTCGTCGGGGAGCCACGGGCCGAGCTCATCGTGGAACACCGGGTCGTCGATCTCGGGCTCATAGTCAATCGGGAATGGCAGGTCCATGAATGTTGCTCCTTCGAGAAGTGGGGTCCGGGGCGGAGCCCCGGCGTAGTCGTTCTAGTGATCGCTTCGCCCCGACACATCCACACACGTCCCCGG
>JALGSS010001028.1 GCA_029821745.1 Candidatus Zipacnadia bacterium | reverse complement strand
AGGTCAGCTTCGCGTGAAGCCTCAACGAGCCGGCCGATGTGGTCGGGAGAGTTCACCTCGCACAGGCCGAGCCATTCGGCTCCCGAGATGGAGCCGGTCAACTGGGGCAGTCTGGTGTCGGCTCTTTCGCGGGAGTTCGGCGTGGGTTGCAGTCCCAGCTTGGCTCGGCTCGTCCAGTCAATGCCACCGAAGACAACGGGCAGGATTCGCAGTTGCATGGAGAACCACACCTCGCGCTATGGGGTAGCGTTCATGCGACACACTTGTGAGAAGTGTTCGGTGCATTGCCGTGAGGACCTTCACCCAAGGCGCGGTCAAGTCAGGGCTGGAAGAGGGGATTAGAGCGCGGGTAGCGGACCGATGCGCGTCGCTCGCAGATCTCGACAGCGAAAGGCGGCTACCAGGCTGGTCCGCCGGGGCATTCGCGCCGGCAGGCTGCGATGGCGGCATCCATGTTGTGCTCCGGGGTGCCACGTCCGGGATAAAGCTGGACGTACGCCGCGCCGCACTGGGCGAACTCCTTGATGCGCTCGTCGATCTGCGCGGGCGACAACTCCAGCATCTCCTGGGGCGTGAGTTGCGTCCAGAAGTCGTGCCCCATGATGTCGTACATCTCCTGCAGCGTGAGGAGCTCGCACCCGGCGCCGTGGAATTCGGTGATGCCCAGTTCGTCGCGGGCGATCCGCAGGTGTTCAGCCCGGAGCAGTTCGCTGTGCATGAATCGCCGCTGCTGGCCGTCGTGCAGTCGCTCGTAACAGGGGATGGCGAACTCGCGGTACATCGCGGGGGACAGCAGGCCCGAGAAGTCGTCACCGGTATAGGCGAAGCCCTGATACTCGCCTCCCCGCAGCGAAGCGTCGAAGGTGGCCAGCGCAATCTGGGCCTCGACCACGATATCCAGTAGCCGCCGGGCGTTCTCCGGGTCTTCAACGAACCCCGCGAGTACGCTATTCCCGCTGATCTCGCAGGCCGTGCTGATCACGGCTCCACCGTAGCCCCCGAAGCCCACTTCGTAACCGTGAGCCCTGTAGTACTGCCAGGCATCCCAGCGCTTCGCCATGAGACCGTCGGTTTTCGGGTCGCCGATCCGGATCCGGTCGGCATCGGCTACGTTGGTGATTGCGGGGCGTGAGCTATCGAGGTAGGGGATTTCGTCCTCCTCCGAAGACACGATTGACATGCCTAAGAAGGACGCGAACGCGCAACTGGGGATGTCCACATGTGGGCGCATAAACCGGCCGACGCCGAAACGCTTCTCGGCAAACTCCGCCGCCGCCAACTGGGTTTCGAGCGCGACCGCTGGGGAGCCGTAGTAGTCGCGGTACATGACGCCCGCATACTCGGTATAGGTCACATTACAGAAGGCGATATGCCACTTGGGTTGCATGGGGGCCTCGCTCAGGTCGTGGAATGACCGAGGGACATGCCTACCCTCGGTCAGAATGAGAAGTCAAACAACGCTCAGCGAAAGCCGCCTGGGGTGAGTGCCCGCCGGGCGGCTTCGCGACTCCACTGAGCTACGCCGAATCTTACCACAACTTGCGCTTGGTATGGCAGACCGCCGGGGTGCCCTTCTTGATGAACCAGTTCTGGTGGTACTCCTCTGCCGGCCAGAATTTGCCCGCTGAAGTGACCCTCGTAACCACTTTTATGCCCCGGGCTTTGAGCTCGTCGATCAGGCGCTTGGTGGTCGCGGCCTGCCCTTTGTCGGTGTAGAAGACCTCCGAGCGATACTGGTCGCCGATGTCCGGGCCCTGCCGATCCACCTGGGTTGGATCGTGCATCTCGAAGAAGGTCTTGGCAAGGGTCTCGAAGGAGATACGGACCGGGTCAAAGATGTTCATACGTGGGCGTCTCGGTCTTGCCGCCGATATAGCCCGCCGTGGTCTCCAGGACGCCGGGCCGGCTCTGGAATTCAGACTCCACGCCCCAGAAGCATCCGCCCGCGAAGATAGCGCGGCCGAACTTCACCTTCTCAGCGGGGAGGAACAGCATCGACAGTGAGTTCACGCAGTGGCGCACGTTCTTGTCCGTGAATCTCTCGCCCTCGAAGACATGCCCGAGGTGGCCCTTGCAGTTGGCGCACAGGATCTCAGTGCGCCTGCCGTCGGCATCGGGCACACGCTTGATCGCGCCGAGAATCTCGTCATCGAAGGACGGCCAGCCGCAGTCGGAGCGGAATTTGTCGTCGGAACGGTAGAGCATGGCCCCGCAGCGACGGCACGTGTAGATGCCCTCCGCGAAGTGGTTGTGGTACTCTCCGGAGAAGGGGCGCTCAGTCCCCTTATGGACGATGATCCGCTCCTCCTCAGGAGTGAGCGTGCGGTACTCGAGCGTC
>JALGSS010001027.1 GCA_029821745.1 Candidatus Zipacnadia bacterium | reverse complement strand
TGCACGGGGCCCCGTCACACACACCGTGACACCCCGTGCCCATGACTGCAATTCCTCAGCCCAACCCGTCAGGCGGCCAGTTGGACCGATAGACCTGGGTCCCGAACTGCTCGAAGTCCTCGGTGAGAAAGAACATCCCGCCAGGCCGCATCTTCCCGCCTGCCTCCAGGTGGTCGAGGATCGCCCGCCGCAGGCTGGTGTCCCGGGGCGCTGTCGCCGGGTCGACGTCATCCCGCGCAAAGACGAAGTAGAGCCCTGAATTCCCGCCGAAGGGGAAGGGATACAGATACAGTTCTCGCTGCCAGAGGACCATGTTAGAGGTCGGCGAGTAGATCTGCTCAAGCTCCGGGTTCAAGATCCACGAGCCGCAGCCGAATCCCACGAAAGGCCGCTCGGGGAAGTACCGGGGGAAGAACTCGAGCGCCTGGCGCATGGTATCCTCGCACCGATCAAGGCCCATGCCGCCTCCTGCCGGAATATGCGTGTCCAGCAGCGGGTCGCCCGGCCCCAGCACCTTCTCCCCGCCTCCGGGTCGGGTTCGGCGTCAATGAACCCCTGACCGTTGAAGACCGTGCCGGCGGCGGCGAGGGCCAGCACCTGCCGTGTCTCGCGGTTCCGGTACGCATGGATGCGACCGCCGAAGGGCCTGACCATGTACTCCATCCGCCCCAAGCGATACAGGTCGCCCGCGGTGTAATGGCGCAGCCAGTAGATAGCGCGCATGTCCACGCCGAGGCGTCCTCCGGTGAACTCAGCATGCCGCCGTGTGATTTCCCCGAAGTCCCCGCAACTGGCCCGCGAGATGGCTTCAGGGATGTCCCGCGTCTGGTGCACGGCGCGAGCCCGTGGCGCAACGTCCAGCGCGATCAGTAAGTAGAAGACATCAGCCATCTCACCCAGAGCGGCATCAAGCTTCGGCCACTGCCGGAACCGGGGGCCCTCGTAATCCAGGCAATCGAAGAGCAGGCGGTTACAGTGCCAAGCCAGGTGCGTCAGTTCCGGTGATTCCCATACGCGCCGGGCCGTCTCGACCAGCGGCGCGTCGAGTTCAGTCCGCAGTCCCACGTAGTCTCGCGCAAAGGTGACACCCTCCGGCGTCAGGAACCTTGGCGTAGTGTCAGGGAAGCACGCGTCGGACTCGTCCCAGTGGGGCGATAGAATCTCGAGGGCTTCGCCGGCGCCCAGTCTCGCGAGGATATCCTGCAGCCCGAGTGTCACCGTCGGTCCACGCTCCTTGTAGTCCGTGAAGTCGTGCCCGCAGTGGGGCCGGCGGAATGGTTCCCCGCGAGAGGCCCGAATACCTGTCGCTCGATGGGAGCCGCTGACCGTCCGCGGTCCGCGCCCACTGCTGATGTGGAGGCCCACTCACATGATTGCCCGTGTTCAGCCGCCACTGTTTCCTTTGCTTGTCTGCGTCGCCATCATCCACCTTGCCGGCTCTACCCGGGCTGACGTCGGCCCGGAGAATGTGGCCGTCGTCGTGAACGAGGACAGTTGGGCCTCGATGACCGTCGCGAATGAGTTCGTCCATCTGCGTGGCATCCCTCCCGCGAACGTCATCTACCTCAAGGACCTGCCCGACTTCGAGCAGACCGACGTGGCGACATTCCGCGAGAAAATCCTGACGCCGGTCATCGGCACCCTCGTCGCCCGGGGGATTGCGGCGCAGGTCAGTTGCATCGCCTACTCCAGCGACTTGCCCTTCCGCATCAACGTCTCCGCGGACATGAAGGGGCGCAAGTTCCCGAAGATCATCACGCCCTGGGCGGCGATCAACGGGCTCACGTACCTGAACAGCTATGTCTTGCGCAAGGACCCGTCGTACCTGAATCTGAGGATCAACAGATATGGGCGCCGACCCGAGCCTGAACTGAACGCAGAGCCCGTCCGCGAGAGCGACCGCGAGGACTACGCCGCGGCCATAAACCTGCTAATGGACAAGAAGTGGGACGAGGCGGCCATCGCCCTGCGCGCAATCTCCGAGGACAATCCTCACACCCCCGATCTGCTCTACAACTTGGCCTGCGCCCTGGGGAGGATCGGCGAAGCGGACCAGGCGATGCTGACCCTCAGACGCGCCGTGGACGCGGGCTTCCTGAGCCATACCACGATGGCAACTGACAAGGACCTGGAGTCCCTCTGGCAGCGCCAAGATTTCAAGGACCTCATTGAGGGGATGAAGGAGCGCGTGTTCGCGGTGCAACCTACGCGGGGCTTCGGCGCGGCCTATCGCTGGAGTCCTGACGGTCAGCCCGGCGCCGGGGCCGGCAAGACTTACATGCTCTCGACCATGCTCGCGGTGACGAGCGGGCGCGGAAACTCCGTCGGTCAGGCGCTCGCCGCCCTGCGCCGGAGTGTCGCCGCGGACGGCACTCACCCCGCGGGCACCGTCTACTACATGATCAGCAAGGACATCCGCTCCCGCACCCGTCAGTGGGGCTTCGGGGCCGCAGTTGGGATGCTGGAGGCCTGCGGCGTGACCGCGGAAGAGCGAGATCCAACCCGGCGCGATCTGCGAGCACCTCACAAGTACGGGGGGCGTGCTCGTGGAGAAGGCCGGGCAGACCCCACTTACGGACTTCATCAAGTATGGGGCGGCCATCGCCAGCGGTACCGTCGTCGAGCCCTACGCGATCAAGGAGAAGTTCCCCGATCCCTTCGTCCACGTCCACTACGCTCGAGGGTGCACTGCCGTGGAGGCCCTCTATCAGTCCGTCATGGGGCCCTACCAACTGCTCATCGTCGGCGACCCGCTCTGCAGCCCGTGGGCGAGCCGCCCCAAGGTGACCGTCGCGGAGATTGAGCCCGGCGCGACGCTCAGTGGACGCTTATCGATCACGCCCGGCGTCGAGCCGGACTGTGAAACGCCAGTGGATGAGTTCGAGCTTTACGTGGACGGTCGCCGTCATGCCGTCGCCCGGCGCGGAGAACCCATTTATCTGAATACACGCCGCGTTCCCGACGGGTACCACGAGTTGCGCGTCGTCGCCGTCCTCGCGAACGCCATTGAGACCCGGGGAAGCCTCACGCTTCCGGTTCGCGTGGACAATGGCGGCCTGCGGATTGAGGTCAGCGGTCTGCCCTCTGAGCCTGTCCCGTACGGCAAGCCACTGCGCCTGAGCGCCACGCTTCCGGGCGCGAGCATCATCTTCATCGCCCACGACGGCAGGCCCGTCGGGGCCATCAACGGCGAAAGTGGTGAGGTCGAAATCGACACGCGCAAACTGGGCCTGGGCACCGTGCGCCTGCAGGCCGTCGGCGCGATAGGCAAACCGGCTGAGAATACGAAAGTCGCCGGCGAGCCGCTCGAGGTGCAGATCGTCGCCCCGACGCCCCTACCTGCGCTCAAGACTCCGGCGGGGGCACAGTGGGTGGAGGGACTCAAGCTCACACCGGAGGGAGCCGAACCGGTGGTCACACGCGCCAGTGACTGGCTCGCGAAGGCGGGAGTAGAGGCCGATCAGGCGTTCGCCCTGACGGGCTACTTCGAGGTACCTGCGGACGACATGTACCAGTTCCAGGGGCGCACGGACTGCGAGGCCGAGGTAGAGGTGGACTCGAAGATGCGTTTCTCCCTCGGCGGCGACAAGTGGGTCATGCAGCCGGTGTCGCTGGCGGAGGGGATGCACTCGCTGACCGTGAAGGCCACCGCAAAGGGCAAGCTGCGGCTCAAGTTGCGGTTCGGCGGACCGGGAGCCGTGAGTGTCGGCGCGCCACGCTTCAAGCACATGGCAGCCGAGGCGGGCTGACCGCACGGTTCCCCAAGCGCCAAGGCGAACAGCGCGCCGAGCACGAGCACTAAGGGCCAGGATTGTTGAGAACGGCGAAAGCTCTCAGTTTCCAGAACAGATCAGCGGAGGCCTCGATCTTGGCACCCAGGTCAGCCTCCGCCTTCACATCTCCCGC
>JALGSS010001026.1 GCA_029821745.1 Candidatus Zipacnadia bacterium | reverse complement strand
GGAACTCGGGGCCGTCCTCCGGCGTCAGGCGATTCACTCGGTCCCCGATTTCCAGCCCCGACCACAACAGCAGGCATTTCGCCGTCGCGTGCAGCGCGATCTGCGCGTCCAGGCGGGTCCAGTCAAGGCCCTGCCACTCACCGTTCTTATCGAAGGTGGGCCAGGGCGTGAAGCCGCCGTGAATGACATACGTGTTGATACGATGGGCGATCAGGTCCTGCCGAGACTGCTCAGTTCGGCCCTTCAGCAGCGCCCACGTTGTATACGCATACGCGAAGGTCTGGATCTCCAACTCCTCCGGGAAGGTCACCGGATAAACGATGACCGACAGCAGCAGGCTGTGCTCCTGACCGCGACTGTCGATCATCAGCCAGATGTCCTGGGTCATGCCGGGAGGCACCGAAACCACAATCGGACCGGCTCCCGTGGCAATCTTGGGCAGCGGGTCGGCGAGAATCTTCCCGTCCCTCGTCTCGACGTAGCGCAGCGCCCGCCACGTGAGACCGCCCGGTGCGAGCTCATCCCCCGCCTTGGTCTTCAGGTCCGTAAGCTGCAGCGTCGTCTCCTGGGCCTCCTCGGTCAGGTTGGTCAGCCGGATGCACGCGGGCTCGGTCTCCTCCCGGAGCATCTCGGCGAGCCACGGGATCCCCTCAGGCTGGGGTCGGGCCGCTTGCGCGGGTTGCACGTCCTCGAAGGGCTCCACCCAGTGGGCGGCCACGGCGGGAGCCGTCTTCAGCGCTGCCCAGAATCCTTGATTGGCCCGGGCCATGAGTCTGAACACGTCCTCATGCAGGTCGAAGTACGGCGGGCCCTGCCGGGGGTCCAGGGAGAGCGGGAGATCGTCGGCGGCAACGATCCGCTCCCGTAGCGCCGTCACACCAGGCAGCAACGCGTCAGCCCCGGACTCCCTCGCCACTGCCTCGACAATCTCCAGGTCCGCGAGAGCCCGATTCCTGGCCCGGTTCTGCGCGCGCCGGGCGAGCTCCGCCGGGGTGACCTCGCGGAAGGTCAGATCATCGAACCACACGGTGCCTGTGCAGCGGTGCAGATAGGGGATGAACTTAAGCCAGGTGCGCTCTTTGACCTCGAAGGGGCCAATCTCGATGTGTGTCCATTCGAAGGTGCCCATGAACGTCTTGCTGACGCGAAAGGTGTTGTCGTTCTCAAGCCCGATGTACAACCGCGCGCCCATCGCACCCTCACCGGGCTTGATGTCGTCGCCCTTGATCCAGGCCGTGATGACGTACGTCTTGCCCGGCTCGAAGTTGACAATCTGCTCAGCCCGGCTGTAGTTCGCGGGGTTGGTGTGAGAAATCCGAAGCGATCGCTTGCCCGAGTGGGCGAAGGTCTCGTCCACGCGCACGCAGTTGGGCTCGGGAAGCGGCTCCGGCCAGATAATCCAGTTCGCCGGGCCGCCATTCTCGTCCAGTTCCTCGAAGCTGCCATTGACGGCCAGGTCCGGGCTGCGTTCGGGCTGGGCCGTCGCGGACACGAGCAGCGAAGCGAGACAGATGCAGATCACGACATTGCGGACTGTCATTGCGGACCTCCTGGGAGTGCAATCCATACCTGACGTATTCCCCATCGATGCCATGTATGCCTCTGCAAATGGCCCACGGCAACGGCGCACTGGGAGTGCCAGTGGCACCCGGTCATTTGACTTCGCGGACCTGGTATCGATGTGTGGCACTGGTTACCACGCAGTGGAACCAGTGTGCCGTGCTCTCCATTCCTCCAGTAGAAACCCAGCGTCCGCTGGGTCTCCGGGGCTGGGGGTAGGTGTCGTTCGCGACAACGCACTGGCACTGGGAGTGCCAGTGGCACCCGGTCATTTGACTTCGCGGACCTGCTATCGATGTGTGGCGCTGGGAGTGACATTCATATCACTTCGCGAGCCTGACATCGATGTGTGGCACTGGTTACCACGCAGTGGAACCAGTGTGCCTTCCCCCCTTCCTCCAGTAGAAACCCAGCGTCCGCTGGGTCTCCGGGGCTGGGGGCTAGGCGCCGTTTACCGTGGGCCTCCCAAGAGGGAGGATTGACTAGCTGGCGTCAATGTCCTATACATTATTCAGTGGCGTCAGGAGGACGCTTGGCTGTCTCTGCCCCGTCTGACCGCAGCAACCGTCACGCCCTGCCTGGGCGACGCTGCCCGGCAATGATGCGACCGCACCTATCACAACGAGCCAGAGCACAGTGAGCGAAGCTATGAAAGTCGCGTTGATTGTACTGCCGGCCGTGCTGTCCCTCGTCGTGGCCGGGACCGCGAGCGCCCGGTCCACCGCCCATGAGACACCCGTTCCCAGCCACATCTTCGACTGCGTGCCCGCCGACCCACCCGTGCCTCCCCCACCGACGCCTGAGCCCGAGCCCGCTGTGACGACGGTGCGCCCACTGCCGGGGCCGACTCAGGCGCTGCCCGTGGTTGCCCCGAAGGCTGCCCCTGAGACGTGGTACGATGGCGACACGGTCACGATCCGCTGGGATCCGCCCGAGGGCGCAACGACGGTGCGCTTCTACTATTACGGCGAGCGCTGCAAGCTCGGCGGCAGGTCCAGAGGCGAGTTCAGCGGCGTCGTCAACGGAGGGCTGATCCCGAACACCGGGGAGACGACCTGGAAGGTCCCGTGGCTGGACGGGCCGTACTTGCACCTGCGCATGGCCGCCTATGAC
>JALGSS010001025.1 GCA_029821745.1 Candidatus Zipacnadia bacterium | reverse complement strand
CTCCCCGACGGCCTCGGCGACAGCGCGGCCCGCGTTCTCCATCAGAACCATGCCGGGCACGCCGTACTTCTCGACAGTTGCGGCATCCATCCGGCGCATCTCGTCGGCTGTCACCAGCTTCATTTGCATCGCCTCAGCTCACTGTGTGGTTTGCTGCGGTACAGGTGGCGCGGCGCGATCGAACAGGTCCAGAATCCTGTCCTCAAACCCCATGACCACTTCGTTCGTGTGGCCGACACCCTTAAGTATGACGTCTCCCAGAAGGACGTTGCATTCCACACGGGGATGCAGGTGTCCTTGTCGCCATGGACTGTGATCGACGGGATGGGCCGGTAGATTGCGGGCTTCGTGATGGCCGACTGAGCCGCGTAGACCTCCGGGACCTCGGCGGGCGTCCCACCGAAAGCCCGGCTCAGGGACTCATGATAATGTCCGGCCTCATAGAAGCGCCGGAAGTCGGTGCAACCCATGAAGTTGCAGACCGCCTTGATGACCGTGGGCCGGAACTTCGCGTATGTCAGCGCCGCGCCACCGCCCATGCTGAGCCCTGCCGCGAAGACGCGGCGCTCATCAATAGGCAGCGTGGTCTGCACGTGCTTCAGGCACGCGTCGGTGATGCCCCGACCACGCT
Source organism: Candidatus Zipacnadia bacterium (assembly GCA_029821745.1). Classification (GTDB taxonomy): domain Bacteria; phylum Armatimonadota; class Zipacnadia; order Zipacnadales; family JABUFB01; genus JALGSS01. The sequence goes on along the minus strand of JALGSS010001025.1, from coordinate 2,372 downwards.
TGTTCATCCAGGTGTTCGCGAGGCCGCCCACGGAGCAGACGACGAACCCGCGCTCGCGGCAGCGTTGGCGGAACTGGGTGAACTCCGGCTTGAGGAAGTTGGTGATCTCGGGCTTCCCGCCGTAGCCACGCCCGGGGAAGAACAGGATCAAAGGCCATTTGCGGTCCGCGCTGAACCCGTCAGGGAGTTGCAGCCAGTAGTGTCCGGGCGTCGGCCCGGTCATGTGCACGGGCCCGCTGAAGGGGATCCCGCCGGCCCAGAAGCGCCGCGCCTCATCACTCGCAGCCGCAGTCAGCCCCGCCGTCAGGGCCAGGATGGACGCGAGGACGGCTAGCCGGTTGTGCGTGGTCATTGCCTCTCCAGGTTCGTGGCTCTTGCGTATGTCCCGCTCTTCGCGACTCTTCGCGCTCTTGCACGGTTGCACCTACTCGCTCTCGTGCATTTACTCACTCGCTGTCGGCGTGATGGTATGTGATGGTACTTGTCAGAATCCGGACTGGGACGAGCCCGGCAACCAATCAAGTCAGTGAGGGGTCAAGTCGCGACCGGGTCCTTGTCAGCGGGCTATCTTGTCGCATGGATGAAGACGATGGTCTCGCCGGGGCTCTCGGCGCTGACCATGGCGCGAACGGTGGCTCGGCCCGATCGTCGCCATCGGACCTCCAGCATGTCGCGAGCGCGATCCGGGTTCCACCACGGCTGCGAGGGCACCATCATGGCGTCGGTGATCTCATGGCAGGGCGAGTGGGGCCTGGGGATTGCGCGGACGAAGTCTTGCAGTTCCGCCCGGCTGAAGTGAACTCGGGCACAGAGGGTGAAGCGACCTCCGTGCCCGGCAAGCTGTGAGCCGATCACGCGGCTGTCGGCGGGGAAGGCCAGGCCGGTCAGGATGCAGATTTCCGCCAGGCTCGGGCTCGTCGCCTGTGGAGCGGTCAGGCCGACGATGGTGTCAAGAGCCCTCACGGCGAGAATGCCGATGATCACCAGCAGGACGAAGCCCACGATCAGCAGAACGCGCCGCATGCTGATCGCGCGCTGCCAGTCCTCTCTCATGCGGAGTGCCTCACGAGCCTACTCGATTTTCTGGGGTTGCAGCACAACCGATCGGCTGTGCCGAACAAGGCCAGATAGCCGTGGGGTGTCGATGCCGCACAATCGACGAGGCCCCACGGATCTCCGGCAGTTGGTCTATCGGTCTGCGGGGCCCCGTCGCTGAACGACGCGACCACCCCGCAGCTACCGAAGTGAGTTCTTCAGCACAACCGACGTGTTGGAGCGCAGGTTCATCTTCACGGCAACCTGCCGCCCGCCTCCGGCGCTGAACAACTGCGGCGTCTCCATTACCATCTCCGTGTCGGCGATGCCGTCGAAGCGGATCGTCTTGCCGCTTGCGTAGTCGAAGTACGCCACCTGGCTGCCCTTCTGCGTGCCGTTGAGGTTGAACAGCCGGCCGCCCATCAGCCCAAGATCCATCGGCATCTCGTAGTCTGTCTGGGTTGGTGTCGCGCAGCTTGGCGTAATCCAAGAAGCTGGTCGTGTAGTTGACGACCATGGGCTGGCCCGACTGGGTCTTGAGTTGGAGGCTCTGTTTCCAGCGCTGCTCCGGCTTCACGGATTCTTTCGGGAATCCCGGTCCGTGGAGTTCCCCGAAGAACTGGCCCACGTCGAACTGGGAGGCCTGCATTATCGAGCCGCCCAGGCCTATGGCGCCCGTGGCCGGCGCGGGCTCCCGGTGGACCTGCGTGCTCAGGGTCGTGCCGTTGGGGGCGATGACCGTGGTGATCTTCGGGATGCTCAAGTCCACGGGCAGTTGCTGCCCGTCCCAGTACGCCTCGGCCTTGAGGTTCTCGATGGCGTGCAGGACCGTCAGGTTGCCCTTCTCGTCGACCCCTGTGCAGGTCATCACGTAGTCGAAGGTCGAATTCATGTTCACCGGGCCGGTGCGCCCCGTGGCCGTGATGGTCCCGTTCCCGGTCGTGGTGCACTGGTACCTCAGGATCTGGCCCTTGGTCATCTTGTACGTCAGTGTGACGTCGGCGTGCGCCGTCGCGAGGGCGACAGTCAGCAGCGCCAGTATTGTCAGGCAGAGAAGCCGGCGTTTGAGCATGGCGAGAAACCTCCTGGTAGGATGAGTGCAAGAATAGGTCGGAAACGGGGACTCGTAAACGCGGTCACATCGTCGGGTTCCGTTACCCGACCTTGCCCTTCGTCGCCTGCGCCTCCAGGCCCCGGTCGATGGCTGGTCGCAGCCGCGTCCAGATGTCCTTTGCTTTGTCGACGAGGCTGTGGCCCACTTCGTTCGGACTGTATGTCGCGAAGACATACATATTGGTGAGACTCTTCTGGTCCGGAGACGGCAGGCCGATCCTGTC
>JALGSS010001024.1 GCA_029821745.1 Candidatus Zipacnadia bacterium | reverse complement strand
GGACCTGTCCAGCCTGCCGCAGAATCTGGTGGCGTACCTCGTGGATCCCGCGACCGGCAAGCGCGTATACATGCGCACGACGACGCGCTACAGCTTCACCTCGGGCGCGGGCAGGACCAAGCGGGAGCTCCGCCTCGAGTTCCGCGAGAAACGGGCGGGAGCGAACCTGGTCACATCGGCATCGGCAACTGCGACGTCCAACGGTGGCGGCGAAGTGGTGTTCACGCTGTCGGCGGACGCGAGTGTCGAGGTCTGCGTGACCAACATCGCGGGCCGAGTTGTGAAGAAGGTCGTGCCCGCGACGGCGTTCCCGGTGGGCACGAACCGAGTGCGGTGGGACGGCCGAAATGGTCACGGTTCGAAGGTCCCCGGCTGCCCAGGAAGACGGTCTGCAAAGCACTCAGGTCCGGTCACTGATGATCAGGCGGTAGCGGACGTGTGACGCTGACGTGCAACATAGGGGCGTGGACGGGCCTTCAGGGCCACCTCCACGCCCCTTTTGGTAGTGATGTAGCGGCTCGCGTTCCCGCGGGAAGGGCTCTGCCCGAGGATGCGAGAAACGTAGGGCACACGGGGCCTGAAGCGCATTACCGAGCGAGTGGGGAGTTCACCGCCCGCTCCGCGCTGCAATTCCACACAGGGCCGCACTCATTCGGCTTCGCATGCCTGGAGGGGAGTATCTCATGACGACGCTTCGCATCGTGTTCCCGCCAATCTCACTTCTGAGCTGGGCCGGGGCTATGGCTATCGTGGCAGGCCTCTGTGTCCCGGCCGTCGCAGAACGCTCATTCGCAACGGTAGAGCAGATGTGTGCGGCGGGAGATTGGGGCGAAGGTGAACTGGTGAAGCTGGAGGGCTACCGGCAGCCGGGAGATGGTGGCGGAGGCCTGTTCCGGTATGATGCTGGAAGCGAGAGCCCTGCCGACGGCGGCGCCGTACTTGGGGTGAATGGCGCCCTCGGTCGCCTGATCCGGGTCGTTGATCCGGACCAGGATGCCTTCGCGGAGTGGTTCGGGGCATATGGCGACGGCGACAGGGCCGACGCTCACGATGACCAGGCAGCGATCAACAAGTGCCTGGCGGCTTACGGGCGCGTGAAGCTCCTGGGGAAGACCTATGGCGTCCGCGGCAAGCCGGCCCACTACAACCCGGATATCTCGTACCACGCCATCGACCTTGGCCCCTACTATCGCATCATCGGCTCAGGCCGGGAGGCGACCACCGTCAAGCTGCTGGACGGTACCAACCCCCACGGGAGCGCGCCCGGCAACAACTACTTCAACCTGCTTGCGAATCGGGACTTCCATGAGAGCGCCGAGTACGTGGTGATCCGAGACCTGGCCCTGGACTGCAATTTCGACGGCCAGAACAAGCACACGACCATCAACGCGGTGGGCATCCGTGGCGGTGGTCCGGTGGTGGAGCGTGTCAACTTCCGCGGGTACGGCACGGGACGCCATCCGGAAGGCAGCTCTCGCGAGTGCTTCGTGATCCACCAGACACTCGTGTACAAGGACGAGACCTCGTGCCGACGCGGAGCCGTGTACCGGGACCTGGACTTCACCGCCTGCGGCCACAACGGCGATGTGGGGGGCAAGGTGGGGGAGATCACGCACATCACGGCGGGCGGGGCGGACAATTTCGGCGACCGCACCTGGATCATGCCCCAGGGGAAGGACCCTGACTTTGACCCCGCCAACGGGGGAGAGAACGAGAACAACTGGTGGCCGTGCTACGGGGGCCTCATCGAGAACTGCGTGGTCCATGACGAACGATACGACCCCGAGACCCAGCAGAGCCCCTTGCACGGCATCACGTATGGCAACTGCATCGGCCTGACCATCCGCGGGAACCGGGTGGAGAACTTCGAGGGCGCCGCCGTCTTCACCATGAGCTGGTGGAACCGCAACACCGTGATCGTGGACAACGACTTCATCAACGTCACGGCCGGGCTGTCGCTGCTGCTGCAGAGCTCCGAGGGCAAGCCTGTGCAGTGCCCGCGCCACGAGAACCTCCTGTTCGCCCGGAACCGGATCGAGTTGGGCGCCGACCCCGATGCGCCGTGGGGAACCTGCGGCGTCAACCTGTACGGCGGCGACATGCCCGCGGTCGTGCGAATGTCCAGCCTGCACATCCGCGACAATTTCATCTCGGGCCGAGCCCATACCAACGCAAAGGGCCGGCGCGTCTGCCCGTTGGGCCTCAAGGTCCAAATCCTGCGCGCCACCTACCACGACCTGAGGTTTGAGGACAATGTCCTCGATCTGCCCGACTTCGGCGACTCGCAGTACATCCCCCAGGAGCCTTTCTCGCAGTCGCTGTTTTTCTTCCCTCTGGCCCTGTGGGAGGAGGCCGAGAAAGCGGGCCAC
>JALGSS010001023.1 GCA_029821745.1 Candidatus Zipacnadia bacterium | reverse complement strand
GGACGCGATCCTGGCGATACGCGCCGCACTCGTCAGCAGCGATGACCATCGAGTCCAAGCGATGGCGAAAGCGGCGTAAGACGTGAAACTACCTACAAAATCGAGTCGCACCCGGAAGCGCGGGTTACGTTCCCTGTTTTGTGTAAGGGGGTGACTGCAACGCAAACAGAGTCAGCCGCACATCGCCTCACTGCCGGGCGCCACCAATTCCTCCCCATCCCCGCAGCCCAACATGCGCAAGGCCTCACGGCATTTCGCCGGGAGCCCATCGGCGCCCGCGGGAGTCACCAAGCGCGATTGCGCATTGAGATTCACGTATTCTCCCGAGGTCGGCGAGGAGGTGATATCGCTCCTACGGAGAATTGTGATATGCGCGCGCTATTGTATGGTGATTGTGGGCAGTGCATGGATGATAAGTCGAAGTCCGGTCTGGGTGCTGAGGCATGACACCGGAGAACATCGTTATCGTCGGCGCGGGACCAGCAGGGATTGCCGCCGCGCTTCGGCTGTGCGACATGCCCGGATGCAATGTGACACTCGTCGAGCGGGGCCTGGACCTGCCCGACCGCGTGAAGATGCGGGAGGGACTCCTGGAGCCCCCCGACAACGTGTCAGTCAACTTGGAGGGCTTCGGCGGCGCAGGGGCCTTCTCAGACGGGAAGCTAACGCTAACCGCTGAAGTGGGCGGCCACCTTGCCGAGATGCTGGGCCGGCAGCGTGCGGAGCATCTCATCCAGGCGACCGACCGGAACTGGTTGGATTTCGGGGCGCCCGATGAAATCCACGGCACCGACGCGGACGCCGTGGCCGCCCTGCAGCGGCAGGCCACCTTGTGTGGAATGAAGCTCGTGGCGGTGCCCTTGCGGCACATGGGCACAGACCGTTCGGCGCAGGTGTTGGGAGCGATGCGGGAGCGCCTTGCGCGGTCGTGCGAGTTGAGGGCTGTGACGGCCGCAGAGGAGATCCGCGCCGAGAACGGGCGAGTGACAGGTGTCCGGCTCGGCGACGGCACGGTGCTGCCGACGGACTACGTCGTCGTTGCTCCAGGCCGCAGCGGGCAGCCATGGTTCCAGGGGGAGACGAAGCGGCTGGGACTCGAGACGGAGGCCGGCCCGGTGGACCTCGGGGTGCGAGTTGAGGCTCCCGCCGCCATTCTCGACTGTCTCACCGACGCCCTATACGAGTTCAAGCTGCTGTACTGGTCGCCGACCTTCGATAATCTGGTCCGCACATTCTGCGTCTGTCCGCGGGGCGAAGTGGTCACTGAGCGACTGGGAGATGTTATCACCGCCAACGGGCACAGCTACGCAGCCCGCAGCACCAATAACACGAACTTCGCGATCCTTGTCTCAAGTCGTTTCACGGAGCCCTTCGATGACCCGGTCGCTTACGGACAGTACATCGCGCGGCTCGCGAACCTGCTCGGCGACGGTGTGCTGGTTCAGAGGCTCAGCGACCTGAAGGCCGGCCGGCGCACGACGCCCGGCCGCCTGGCCAAGTGCGTCACCGCACCGACACTGCGGTCAGCTGAACCGGGCGATCTGAGCTATGTGCTCCCCTACCGACACCTGCGAGCGATTCTGGAGATGATCGAGGCCATCGGGCGTCTGGCTCCGGGCCTTGATGGGCCGTCGACGTTGCTGTACGGGGTCGAAGTCAAGCTCTACTCCGCCCGAGTGAAGGTCACAGACAAGCTGGAGACGCAGATCAAGAACTTGTTCGCGTGCGGGGATGGGGCAGGCCAGACCCGAGGCCTGATCCAGGCATCCGCATCAGGACTTGCTGTGGGCGAGGAGATTGCCCGTCGCGTCGGCGGCTGAGTGACATGACGCCGGCGCGGAGCCCAGTCGAGAAGACCGGCGCCCCCTCATCGGAGGAGGCGCCGGTTCTCGCCGCCATAGGTCAGGCGGGGGCGTCTCTCACTAGTCAACCGCGGAGAACTCATCCTTGCCGACGGAACACTCCGGGCACACCCACTCATCGGGTACGTCTTCCCACGCGGT
>JALGSS010001022.1 GCA_029821745.1 Candidatus Zipacnadia bacterium | reverse complement strand
TTGGTAACATCGGTAATCTCCATCTGGGCAATATCGAGAAGCAGCCCAAGGTTGAGCTGACCGCTGTCTGTGACATCGTCCCCGAGAAGGCAAAGGCCGCTGCGGAGAAGTATGAGGTCAAGGCCTATTTCGACTCGGACAAGCTGCTGGCTGACAAGGTGTGTGACGCCGTGATCATCGGCACGCCGCACTACTTCCATACCACGATCGGCATCGCTGCGATGAACTCCGGACATCACGTCTTGGTGGAGAAGCCCATCTCGGTGCACAAGGCCGACTGTGAGCGGCTCATTGCCGCGCACACGGATGACAGCCTGGTCTTTGCCGCGATGTTCAACCAGCGCACTGATCCCGTCTACCAGAAGGTCCGTGAGATGGTGAACGGCGGCGAGCTGGGCAAGCTGCTCCGGGTCAACTGGATCATCACCAATTGGTTCCGCACGCAGACCTACTACGACTCTGGCGGCTGGCGGGCCACCTGGGAGGGTGAGGGCGGTGGTGTGCTCTTGAACCAGTGTCCTCACAACCTCGATCTGCTGCAGTGGATCGTCGGGATGCCCGAGCAGGTCCGCGGGTTCTGTGATATCGGCAAGCGCCATACCATCGAGGTCGAGGATGAGGTCACGGCTTATATGGTCTATCCCGATGGGTGCACTGGCCTCTTCGTGACTTCAACGGGTGAGTCGCCGGGCACGAACCGGTTGGAGATCGCCGGCGACCAGGGCAAGCTGGTGATGGAGAACGGCAAGCTCACGTATACCCGGAACGAAGTACCGGCCACCCAGTTCCTGCGGACCTCCAAGGCCTCTTTTGCCCGCCCGCCGATCTGGAACGTTGAGATTCCGGTTCAGGGACGCGGCGGCGCTCACGCCGAGGTCCTGGAGAATTTCGCCGACGCTATACTCACCGGCTCTCCACTGATTGCACCGGCCGAAGAAGGCATCAAGTCGGTTGAGCTGGCGAACGCGATGCTGTATTCCTCATTGATGGGCAAGCCCGTTGGTCTACCGCTGGATGGGACTGCGTATGAGGCGGAGCTCAAGCGGCTGATCGCGGAATCGACGTTCAAGAAAGGGGCCGCGGCCGCAGAGGCCGGCGCTGCAGCGCCCGCCTTGGCGGCGGAGTCCGATATGAGCGCCTCATTCAACTAACAAAGGAGAATCCGATGGCTAAGGCAGATATCGGCATTGTGGGTCTGGGTGTGATGGGTCAGATGCTGGCGCTGAATATGGAACGCAACGGGTTCCGTGTTGCCGGCTTCGATCTGGATGCGGAAAAAGTGGCAAAGTTCGCGAGCCACACGGACAAGAACGTCGTCGGCTGCAATACCATCGAGGACTTCGTTGAGGTCCTTGAGAAGCCCCGGCGCATCATGATGATGGTGCCGTCCGGTCGACCGGTGGATTCGGTGATCGGCAGCATCAAGGGCATGCTGGAGCCGAATGACCAACTCATCGACGGTGGCAATTCGCACTTCAAAGACACCGAGCGCCGGGCAGAGATGCTGGCCAAGACTGGCATTCACTATATCGGCACCGGCGTGAGCGGTGGGGAATATGGCGCGCTCTGGGGACCTTCGATCATGCCCGGTGGACAGCGTGAGGCGTGGGAGCGAGTGCAGCCGGTGTTGGAAGCTATCGCGGCCAAGGTCGGCGACGACCCCTGCGTGGCCTATATGGGACCGCGGGGCGCCGGACACTATGTCAAGATGGTCCACAATGGCATTGAGTATGGCGACATGCAGTTGATCGCCGAGGTCTACGACGTACTCCATCGGGGCGTTGGCTTGAGCGCGGACAGGCTCCACAAGGTGTTTGCCGGTTGGAACGAGGGTGAGCTGTCCTCCTATCTGGTCGAGATCACGGCTGATATCTTCGCCGAGGTCGACGAGGAGACCGGCAAGCCGCTGGTGGACCTGATCCTCGATGAGGCGAAGCAGAAGGGCACCGGGAAGTGGACCTCACAGGATGCGCTCGACGTGGGTGCACCGACGCCGACGATCA
>JALGSS010001021.1 GCA_029821745.1 Candidatus Zipacnadia bacterium | reverse complement strand
GCGCCAACGATGCAGTATGCCTCGAGCTCTCCCTGGGCCGGATAGCGGAACAGCAGCCTCGACTGCGGGAGAACCGAGTAGATATGGTGACGCAACTGGGTGGACTGGTATCCGGAGTATCGGCGCGGGAACCCGGCGATTCCCCCGTAGGTTGCGGCGAAGGCTGCGTGAATGCCTTCGCGGTCCGCGTCGATCTCGTCGACCCCACCCATTGTAACGCCTTGGGAGCCCCCGCGTGGTTCCCCCCACGCCGTGTGACGGACGTAGATCATATCATAATGGCCGCTCTTGACATAGAACCGGTATCCCGGAGATCGCTCCGCGCCGCGATACACCATCATGACATCGATGCGGTCGGCCAGGAACTCGCGCGCGGCCTGTATCATGGCCGTGCCGATGCCCTTCGAGCGCATGTCCTCGCGCGTACCCACCGCATTCTCGAAGATCACGGCAATCGGCGTGCCGGGGGCCACGAGGAACTCTCGTTGATCCATCGGGATGCAGCCCACGACTTCGTCGCCCAGATAGGCCAACGAGCCGCGCATGCTGGTGGTCCTGAGCCAGTCTTCCAGTGTAACGGTCGGGAAGATGGCATTGCGAATCCGCAAGGCATCTTCGGCCAGTTCCGGTGTGTACTCAACAACGCGAAGACCGTCCAGCTCGGGCATTGCGCTCCTCCAGGCCTGGAAAGTGGCTAGACCCTTCGACGCACGGGCGCGTTTCCCTTCCAGCCGGGCGCGAATGGGCACGAAAAAAAGCCCGGCGTGAGACGCGCGGCCGGGCTTTGGCAACCGATAGTCGGTGTGTTGACTTCCCCAGTGACGGTCAGCGGCGATCTCGGGCCGTGACCCGGGTCAGTCTTTGCCCTCGTCACCGGGGGTCTGGGTCATCTGTTCGAGATATCGCACATAGCATAGGTACACGATCAACACGAATACGAATCGGGCGTCCATTGTGTCACCTCCGCAGTTCCACGCCGCACTTCCCCTGTAGCATATGATAGGTAATAGACAGGCTCATGTCAGTCGGGGTTTCCACCATTTTTCGCCCAGATTCCCTGAATCTCCGGTCCTCCGGCGGCTGCGGGCGGAAAACGGCGGTCAGCGTCGCCCGGAGCAGTTATAATGGGGGGCCATTGTTGCCATCACCCTGAATTCGGAGTCGTGAATGAAGCCTGACCGCACTCAACCACTAGCCGACAATGACCTGATTTTCTGCGATTTCGACGGCACCATCAGCGTCATCGACACGGGTATCGCCATCATCGACGCTCTGGACCTGGACGAAGCCTGGGAAATCGAGTACATCTGGCGCCGGGGCGAGATCAGCTCAATGGAGTGCTTGCGCCGCCAGTTCGCCATGGTGCAGATGCCCGCCGACAGCCTTCACGCACTGCTGGACACCTTTCCGCTGCACGAGGATTTCCGCGACTTCTTCGAGCTCATCAAGGCCCGCCGGGCGCATCTCGTCGTGGTCAGCGATGGGCTGGATTTCTACGTGGACTATCTGCTGGGGCGGTTTGGGTACTCGACTTGCGAAGGAGACCGGGTGCTGGACAGACAATATGACTGCATTCCGCGCTTCGCGAACCATGCGACGGTGACTGACCACGGCGTGGAGATCGAGTTCCCGCACCAATGCGACACATGCAGCCAGTGTGGGAACTGCAAGGTGGCGCACCTGTTCCGGCTGCGCCCGGAGTTCGAGCGGGTGATCTATCTGGGCGACGGGTTCTCCGACATGTGCCCGGCCAAATACGCCGATGTGCTGTTCGCGAAGGACCATCTCGCACAGGCCGCCGAGACCAACGGGATGCGGTATCATCCCTTCGAGAGCTTCGAGGACGTCATCGCTGTGCTGCAGTGACGTCCCGGCGCTCTGAAGGGACCGTCACGCGGCCGACCTGCAGTCCGTACGAGGGAGGAGTCTGCTGTGCTTACGCGCATGTTTCCGTTCGCTGCGGGGCTACTGCTGGTGCTCGGAGTGGTGCGGTGGATGGCAAGCCGGGGGCGGTGCGCTGGGACCATGGCAAAGCCGACCGCATTGAGCCCCTGGCGCTGCCGTCGGACTGGTCCATATATAACGGTCTGTCCTTCACCATGCGCGCCGCCAAGGCCACAGGCTCGAAGTTCATGATTATCGTCCAGTCTGAGAGCGACGCGACCGATGGCATGGACTACTTCATGCGCAGCATCACCGTGGACTTCGAGGGCGAGAAGCGGCTCGCGCAGCATCACCGTGGACTTCGAGGGCGAGAAGCGGCTCTCGTTCGCCTTCCTTGATGAGTTCAGCACCTCCCGTCAGCCCCGTGGCTGGGGGGAGATCGACGGTGTGTTCCTCACCGCATCGGGTTGGGGCAATACGCCGAACCCCGAGACCGTTGTGGAAATCGAAGACCTGACGCTCTCCTGGGAGGCGAGCCGATTGGGCCCCAGAATGACCGATTCCGCTCTGTTCGAAGCGCTGGACCTGGACTACCCCGGTCTGGAGGAGGCGAAGAAATGCGCGGCGGCGGGTGACCTACGGGGCGCGAAGCACGCCTTCGTCGAGCACCTGAAGTCGCGCGAGATGCCCCGCTACTTCACCGACTGGCGGGATCGCCCCGCTGCGGAGAATCGTCCCGACAACCCCAACACAGGGGGAGCGGACAAGGCTCTCGAAAGGCGCTACACTGTCTGTGGGGTCGAGTTGCAGTTCGAGGATGAGATCGACTGGCGGGCCAACCCCACGGACCCATTCAACCCCGAGTGGACCTGGCAGTTCGGGCGCTTCGGCTGGTGGTCACGGCTGGCGCGGGCCTACTGGGACACCGGTGACGAGAAATACGCGCAGCAGTTCGTGTGGGAG
>JALGSS010001020.1 GCA_029821745.1 Candidatus Zipacnadia bacterium | reverse complement strand
TGACGGGTGGACCGTGGAGATCGCGCTCCCGTATGACGCTCTGGGCATCGGCGGCCCGATGGCCGGCGCGTGGGGCGTGAACTTGGTCGTGAACAACCGAGTCACCGCCGAGACGTCCACGTGGTCCCTTGGCGGCTTCCACAACCCGGGCCGGTTCGGGAAGGTCACGCTCACGCCCGACCTGACGCGATTCTATCTGCCCTTCCTCGCCCGGCAGGTCGCGGCGGAGGCGCGCAGAGCAGACGCACTACGCGCCCGCATCGACGCTGTACGGCTGACGGGAGCCGCAGCAGCCGAGCCCCTGAAGCTGCTTCAAGATGTCGACGCGCTCACCACGCGGCTTGCGGCCATCAAGACGCCTGCGGACGTTCCTGAAGGCGGCTGGGACAGCGTCGCCGCTCAGGTGGCGCAGCTTTCGGCCACCATCGAAGCGGCGCGCGTGGCGACAATCAGCGGGCTGTTCAGGATCGGAGGAGACGGTGAGATGGGTGCTTTCGCGGTCGCGATCGCCAACTCGCTGCAGAAGATCCGACGCTCGGGCCCGGCAGATCAGGGCGTAATCGCGCGAGACGTTCAGCTTCAGGCGGCAAAGGATGAGAGCGAGTCCTTCCAGCTTGTCGTCATCCCGTCAGGGGGCGCGCTGACTGACGTGCAGGTCACAGCGGGCCCGTTGACGGGTCCTGGAGGAGACTTGCCCATCATCTGGCATCGCGTGGGCTTCGTCGAAACGCAGCCTCCCAACTACGCGACCGAATATGTGGGCTGGTGGCCGGACCCGCTTCACCCGGGAGAGCCATTCGACGTCGCCGCGGACGAGCGCCAGCCGCTCTGGTTCACGGTCTCCGTGCCACCGGACGCCCAGGCGGGCGCGTACACCGGCGGCGTCACGATTGCGCATGGGGACAGGTCTGTGGCGATCCCCGTGCGCCTGCAGGTGCGGGACTTCAGGCTTCCACGTCCGGGCACACTCTCGACCGCCTTCGGACTGTACGCCTCCGCGCTCTCGAAGTGGTGGTGGGGCAAGGAGCCCTACGCAGACAACATGCCGATCGAGATGTACGCCCAATGGTGCGAGTTCATGGGCAAGTACCGGCTGACCCCGAAGAACATCGCCCGGGACTACGTCACGCGGGACAAGGAGACAGGACGGGCCGATCTCTCGAACCTGGACAAGACGCTCAGGCCCCTCGCCGACAAGTACTTCGCGCCGTACTCGTTCTGTCTGCACCGCCTGCCTGTGGGCAACTCGGTGGGTCAGGCGGGCGCGGCGAGTGATGCCAAGATCGCCGCCGGGGACTGCAAAGCCTTCGCCGAAGCGTGGGAGCAAGCCGGCCTGCCAAAGCAGGCCTACATCTACGGGTACGATGAGCCCCGGCGGGAGCACTACCCATTCCTCGCCGAAGCCTACCGGACGATCAAGCAGGCAGTGCCCGACTACCCGATCATGCAGACCATCGGCGATGCCAACCCCGTCGACCTGGCGGGCGCAGTGGATATCTGGTGCCCACTGACTCCGGCGCTCACATCCGAGTTCTACGCGGACCGAGTGAAGGCCGGGGATACACTGTGGGCGTATACCTGCTGCGGCCCCAGGCCGCCTCACGCGAACTTCTTCATGGACGAGCCCGCCACCGATCACCGGGTGCTGTTCTGGCAGATCCACAAGGCCGGGGCAACGGGGTTCCTGTACTGGTGCATCTGCTGGTGGGACGGCCTGCCTAACGTGGCATCAGGCGAGCCTTGCTTCCCAGACGTGCCGGTGCGGCTGAACGACCTTTCCACGTACCACAGCTTCAAGGACAACGGCGACGGGTTCCTTGTCTACCCCGGCAGCAACCACAATCCGCTGCCCTCGATCCGGCTGGAGATCATCCGCGACGGCATTGAGGACTATGAGTACCTGGCGATGCTGTCTCGTCTCGTCGAGCAGGCCCGTGCGCTGGAGCCCGACAGGCACCCCGGAGATGACGTGCTCAAGCGCGCGGAGGCCCTGTGTGAAGTGCCCGAC
>JALGSS010001019.1 GCA_029821745.1 Candidatus Zipacnadia bacterium | reverse complement strand
GACGACCTGCAGCTTCCCGACTGCCAGTTCATGTTCGCGGACACGCTGGTGATCTTCGACCACGTCATGAACCGCATCCGGGTGCTCGCGAACGCCCACGTCAACGGCGACCCCCAGAAAGCCTACTGGGCAGCGCGGGAACGCATCGACCGGATGGTGGAGCTCCTGAGGCGTCCGCTGCCTCGCCCCGAGACAGGTCCGTCGCACCAGCGCACCCCGGCGGACCCGACCACGCTGCCGTCGACTATGACCCAGGCCGAGCACCGAGACGCGGTACTCAAGGCCAAGGAGTACATCCGCGCCGGCGACATTATCCAGGTCGTCTTGTCCCACCGGATGAGCGCCGAGATCGACGTCCCACCCTTTCAGGTGTACCGCGCGCTGCGGGCCATCAACCCCTCTCCCTATATGTTCTACCTGTCCTTCGGGGACCTGAAGTTGATCGGCGCATCACCCGAGATTCTAGTGACCGAGGAGGACCTGGAGGTCGTCACGCGGCCCATCGCAGGAACCCGCAAACGCGGCGCTACGGGTGCAGAGGACGAACAACTCGAGCAGGAACTCGTCAACGACACCAAAGAGCGCGCCGAGCACATCATGCTCGTAGACCTGCATCGTAACGACCTCGGCCGCGTCTGCGAGCCTGGCACGGTTCAGGTCGATGAGCTGATGGCAGTGGAGCGCTATAGCCACGTCATGCACCTTGTCAGCAACATTCGCGGCACGCTCCTGCCCGACAAGAACCGGCTCGACGTCCTGCGCGCGACCTTCCCGGCAGGCACCCTGTCCGGGGCGCCGAAGATCCGAGCGATGGAGATCATCGAAGAGTTGGAGCCGGTGCGACGGGGGCCTTACGGGGGAGCCATCGGGTATTTCAGCTACTCGGGGGCCATGGACACGTGCATCACGCTGAGAACCATTGTCATGAAGGGGCAGACCTGTTACCTGCAGGCGGGAGGCGGCATCGTCGCCGATTCCGACCCGGACCTGGAGTATCAGGAGACCCTCATGAAATCCGGGGCGCTGCTTGAGGCTCTTCGGCTGGCCGAGCGAGGGGACCTATAGGTGGAGACCTATGGGCGCGACCTTTCCGGAGGGAAAGCAATCAAGCCCTATCCCCAGAGCCGACCGAAGAACTTCGGGAGCGCCCCGGAACAGCACATCCGCCGCAAGCGAGACACGTTGCAGACAACGAGAGGCAGGTGGCTATAGTGATATTGGTCATCGACAACTACGATTCCTTCACCTACAACCTCGTCCAGTACCTCGGCGAGCTCGAAGAATCCACGAAGGTATACCGCAACGACAAGATCACCGTAGATGAATGCATCGAGATGCAGCCCGACGCGATTCTCGTGTCCCCGGGGCCGCGTACGCCCACGGAGGCGGGCATCTCCTGCGAGCTGATCGAGCGCGTCGCGGGGAGCATACCGTTGCTCGGGGTCTGCCTGGGTCACCAGGGGATCGGCCAGGTATTCGGCGGCGACGTCGTGCTGGCCAAGCGGGTCATGCACGGGAAGAGCTCCCCGATTCATCACGACGGCAGGACGATCTTCGAGGGACTGCCCAATCCGTTCTCGGCCATCCGGTACCACTCGCTGCTCGTGGATCGGGAGACCTTGCCCGACTGCCTGGAGATCTCCGCCGAGACCGACCAGGGCGAGATTATGGGCCTGCGGCACAAGGACTGCGTGGTCGAGGGCGTCCAGTTCCATCCCGAATCCATCATGACCGAAGCGGGCATGGAACTGCTGCGCAACTTCCTGGCCCTCGCCGGGCGTGCCTGACGCGGCACGTCCCAAGGTCACATTGCCACCCTTCGGAGGCAGAATCGTGTCCCATTTCAGCCGCGTGCCTCGAGTCGTGTTGCAGGCGTCGCGTCCTGCCGCCAGGGGTACTCTCTGGTGCCGGCCTCATGCCTGGTCCACGGGCCAGGCAGCAACGTTGACGAATGGTTTCGTCCAATCAGAGGAGGCCGGCGATCATGGTGACAGAGGCCCTTGAGAGAA
>JALGSS010001018.1 GCA_029821745.1 Candidatus Zipacnadia bacterium | reverse complement strand
ATCCGGACGCCTGCGGGACGCCCGAGTACCTCGCCGCCGAGAGGAACACCTTCCGCTGCGCCCACGAGCACCGGTCCCTCTACCACTACCTGCCGTACTCCCACTCCGGCATGATTCCGCATCCTACCTTCATTCCGGAACTCGTCGGCGAGGGGAAAGACATCCGGGTGAAGTCGTGGGCGGCGTTCGACCGCCACTTCGGGGCGTACCTCGACGGTTCGGCGTTCAAGGGCACGCGCCGCGGGCCCATTCCGCTGCCGTTCATGTATACCCCGCAGAATTTCCACTGGCCCGCCGATTTCGCCAAGTTTGGCACGCGGGGCTATCAGACCGAGTGGCGGCGCATCGGCCAAAACTTCGTGGACCACTTCCGCCAGAAGGGCTGGACGCACACGAAGTTCGAACTCTTCTTCAATCACAAGCAGCGCTGGAAGTTCTTCCCCTGGGACGGCGACGAGATCCGGTTCCTCGAGGACACCGACCACATGTATCTCTTCCGCGAGTTCGGCGAGGGCATCTACGACTCGGCCGATCCGGTAACGTTCATCTGGCGGATCGATTCGTCATGGGTCTTCTCGACGCACTGCAAGACCGATCTCACCGACTTCGTGAAACTGTGGGTGGTGAACAGCCACTGTCATGCCGAGGCGCCGGACAGCGTCGACCCCATGCACAAGAAGGGCTGCAACGTCTTCCACTACGGCGGGGCGTCGCCGCTCGACGTGCCGCTCTCCTGGGTGTGGATCTGGCCCACCAAGACGTTCGCGCGCCGGATCGACGGGTTCACCTGGTGGCTGACCACCAGTTGGAACCCGAACGTCTGGACGGAGTCGCGTGATCGCTACGCCACGTGCGTGTTTTACCCGGGGAGCCTCTGGGGCAGCCGCGACGTGGTCGGCGGCATCCGGGCCAAGGTGATGCGCAACGCCATGCAGACCATTGAGTACGCGTATCTGCTCGACAAGAAGCGCCGGCCTGGTGCAGGGATATCGCTCATCAACAAGGTGCTCGGCACGAATGACGACTTCTGGTGGGACCGCGCCAGCACGCCGCCGCGCAGTGGCAGCGACGCGGCCGCCATCGCCAGCGAACAGATTCGCGACCCCCTGTCCTGGACCACCGTCCGCCAGCGCCTGGCGGAAGCGCTGACGAAGAGAGCATAGACGAGTGAACCACCGAGACCGCCGAGAACGCAGAGAGGAAGCCGTGTCGCGGATTGCCTTTCGGGAATCGTTCCGCGTTTCTGATTCCTGAGCCCTGACGTCTTCCGCCCTCGGCGCGCTCGGCGTTCTCGGCGGTGAGATACTTTTTGTGGCTCTTCTCCGATGTACCGCGTGGATGCGGTCCAGAGCGATGTCCCAACCCGATGGGATTTATCGCTTTACGGCCAACGGCAGGTTGGGGCTTCGAGAGGCGGGGTTCGGAGTTCGGAATTCGGAACAGGGGGTATGCACTTGACTGGCGTGAGCACAGGATGTGGTGTCCGTGAGTCATGGAGGGCTACCCCCGCACGGTCCAGGAATTCGAAGATCGCTTCGCCACGGAGGAAGCGTGCAGGGACTACGTGGCTCGGTTGAGGTGGCCGGATGGCTTTCGGTGTCCGAGATGCGGCCAACGGGCCGTGTGGCGCAGGGGCCAGGGGCTGTTTCACTCCGCCCGTCCGGTGCCGCCGCATGGTGCGCCACGCCAGGGGCCGCCGCCCCAACACACAAGATATGGGGTGAACGCCAGTCAAGTGCATACCCCCTAATTCGGAATTCCGCGTTCCGCACTGGGCGCATCCCCCGGGGTGTCGCCTCTCGTGCTTGTGCCGGTGGCCCCGAAGCGAAAAATCCCCGTGCCGTGGCACGGTCTTTCCGTTCGTTATGGGGTGCCGGGTCCCGGCCCGGTACACTTTCGGGAGAAGAGCCCTTTTTGTAGAGGAGAACGACGTTGCATCGACTCAAGCCCCAACCGACGAACCGGCGGCGGCTGGCCGCGGATCTGGCGGAGATCGCGCGCATCGGCGCACTCTTCATCGACGGCGACGCCCTCGATGACATCTTCGCCTCAGGTCGGAACTGGACCAGCGGGGACGACATCAACTTCAAACACGCGCCGTTCATCGACGTGAAACGCACGGTCCTGAAGATCGAGCGCATCGGCGACTTCCGCTACTTCGCCGCGGCGCTGATCATCCGCCAGGATGATCCGAGGAAGGTCGAGCCCGTCGTCGCCGGGATGCAGAACGCCCTTGGCCGCGCGCCCTTCCCGATGAACCCCGCCATGCGCCGGTGCGTGAAGAAGAACGAGGTCACCACCGAGCGCATCGAGAAGACCGGCGACGTCCGAGCCTACGCACCCATCAAGACCTCCGAAGCCGACACCGTCGGCCTCCTGGTGGTGCATACCGCGCTGAGCGGGTAGGTGGGAGACCCCAGAGGACGCAGCGATGGTCCTGGCAGCGCTTTTGGATTGGCTCTCCTCGCCGGAGAACCCGCCGGTGCGGTATCCTGACGGCCCGCGATCTGCTGCGGCGCCGCCCGCCCGCTGAAGCAATGAAATCGCTCCGCCGGGACATGCTCGCGTGGGAACCCCTGCGCGTGATTCTGGCGCTTCAGCAGCAGGAGGGGGCGTTCGCGTCGCTCGAAAGGACGTCGACCGCCAACCCGACGTTCTTTGCGCTGTCTCTGATGGGACGGTGCGGGATGGCCCTCAGCGACGAGCCATGGGTGCGTGAGGCCGTTGAGACGGTTGATGGTCTGGCTGTGGAGGGAAAGATCATCCTGTCCAAGAACTACCCCACAAAACTCCTTGATCCGCTGCCTTTCGAGTCGGTGGGAGAGCCGTCTCGGTTTCTTACGTACCAATGGCTGCGAGCAAAACGACTATGGCGACTGCCGTGAGAAGAAGACCGGTGCCGGGCGGGCATGGTGGTTGTGCGCTCCACACGGTCGGGTCTGACCAATGAAGCAGGTGGTTCGTGAAGCGAGCGGCTATCTGGTTGGCCGCGGCGTGCGCCGTCGACGACCGTGCCGTCAGGTCCACTGCTCCCTCGGTACCTCGGCGCCCTTGAGGATGTGCAGCAGTGTGCCAACGGGGAGGGAGCGGCCCCTGTGCCGGGGCACAATAACCTGAGGCTCTTCTCCGAAAAGTGTACCGACCACATCTCTGTGGGGGCCAGTCCCCAAGCCCTTGGGATTTATCGCTTTACGGCCAACGGCACGGTGGGGTATGCTGGGAACACCGCCACGGAGGATAGGGCAACGGTGGGAACCGACCCGAGCGCCGTGGCGGCGCCATACGGCACGGGCGGCATCCTCCGGGGTGTCGCCTGTTTTGTCGCTGCCGGCGGCC
>JALGSS010001017.1 GCA_029821745.1 Candidatus Zipacnadia bacterium | reverse complement strand
CGGGGACGAACGCGAGCGCAACAGAAGGAATCCGGAGACGGTCCAGAGAATGGTCCCATGTTCACAACGATGATTCCAGGGAGGACCCACCCATGCAAGTTGGCATGCTGACGGCTCCGATGGGCCAAGAGAATCTAAACACTGTTGTCGAGTTCGCGGGCGCGGCCGGCTTTGATGCCCTCGAAGTAACTGTCGGCTCAGCGCATTGCGATATCATGGGCGACTTCGACGCGGCAGCGTTCAAGGGCGCCATCGAAGACGCCGGCCTGAGTATCTCGAGTCTCGCGGCGTATAGGAACATCACGGCCGGGGACGAGGGTGAACGGGCAGCGAACCAGGCCGTTGTTGAGAAGGCCCTGGACGTGTGCGCACAGATTGGTGTCGGAGTGCTGTGCACCCTCGCCGGCCAGCCGCCGGCGGGCATGAGCAAGGAGGACTGCATCCGCGACGTGGCAGCTCCGTTCTACAAGGAACTGTGCCCCAAGGCCGCCGACAAGGGCATCAAGATCGCGATGGAGAACTGGTTCGCAACGAACATCCAGCATTTCGGGCAGTGGGACATGATCGTCGAGCTCGTGGACTGCGACAACTTCGGGTTCAACTATGACCCGTCGCACCTGGTGTGGCAGGAGATCGACCACCTCGAGGGCGTCGAGCGCTACGCCGCGCGGATCTTCCACACTCACGCGAAGGATGTGGAGATCACCGCGCACCGGAAGGCGTATGTGGGCAACCAGGACCTGAGCTGGTGGCGCTACGTGATCCCGGGCTTCGGCGAAATCGACTGGGGCGTGTACTGCGCCCGGCTGCGCAAGAACGGCTACAACGGCGTGCTGTCCATCGAGCATGAAGACAGCGCCCTTGGCCGCGAAGAGGGCTTCGTTCTCGGGCTGGACTACCTGCGGCAGTTCGCCGACGGGTCGTAGCAGGCCCGGAACGCAGTATCGCCCCGCTCCCCGGGAGATGCAGGGAGCGGGGCACGGCAAACACAAGAAACGTGGAGTTGAGGCGGATGCCGAGAATCAAGATCACGGCGGGAGACGTGAGTGCGTACGCTCAGCTTGGCGACGGGCCTACCGCGCAGAAGGTGTGGGAGGCGCTGCCAATCGAGGGCAGCGCTCAGACATGGGGCGACGAGATCTACTTCAGCATTCCGGTGCAGGCGAACTCGGAACCGGACGCGAAGGCCGTGCGCGCAGTGGGCGATCTCGCCTACTGGCCCCCTGGGAACGCGTTCTGCATCTTCTTCGGCCCGACACCGATGAGCGAGGGAGACGAGCCGGTGGCCGCCAGCCCCGTCAACACCCTCGGTGCTATCGAGGGCGACGCCACCGTGTTCAAGCCGGTCCGTTCGGGCGCCAAGGTAACCATCGAGTCCGCGGAGTAGGCAACGGGCAACGGCCGCAACCTGTCCGCTGCGAAGTCTGGCCGCCTGAAGCCAGGCGCATGAGGCGCGTTCCGCCGGCCAATTCGGGAGGACCACTATGTCCTATCTGCTCGGCATCGACATCGGGACGTCGGGGACCAAGACGCTGCTGATCGACGAACAAGGCGGCATCGTGGCCAGCGCCACGGTCGAGTATCCCCTGTACACGCCCAAGGCCAACTGGGCCGAGCAAGAGCCCACGGACTGGTGGGATGCCACCATCGAGACGGTCCGCGCGGTGCTTGCCAAAAGCGGCGTTCAGGGGCCGGCAATCAAGGGCATCGGTCTCTCAGGCCAGATGCACGGGTCCGTGTTCCTCGATGCAAGCCACGAGGTGGTCCGCCCGGCCATTCTGTGGTGCGACCAGCGTACGGCCTCTCAGTGCGAATGGATCACCCAGCAGGTTGGCGAAGCGGATGTGGTGGCCGAGACCTGCAACCTGGTGCTGACGGGGTTCACCGCGCCGAAGATCATCTGGCTGCGACAGAATGAGCCGGAGAACTACGAAAAAGTGGTCAAGGTCCTCCTCCCCAAGGACTACATCCGCTTCAAGCTCACGGGTGAGTTCGCGACGGAGGTAAGCGACGCC
>JALGSS010001016.1 GCA_029821745.1 Candidatus Zipacnadia bacterium | reverse complement strand
AGGCGGAACGGCAGCGGTCAGGCTGGGGCTGGCAGAGGACGCATAGGCGGAACGGCAGCGGTCAGGAGGGGGCTGCCAGAGGACGCACAGGCGGAAGGGTCGCTGTCGCAGGGCACCGGCACGCCATCATTCACTGTGGAGGGACGAATTCCCCAAGAGAGGGCGCGGGCTACTCGTCCCCATCCGCAGCAGACCCGGGGTCATCTCCCCACGCCACGGCGTGCAGACTTTCCATGATCCGCCGGCGAGTGTCGGGGTCCTCGACATGCTTGGATAAGACCTCGTCGATGCATCCGAGGAGCTGGCGCATGTCATCGTCGGTGAAGTCCACATAGACGGTTGTGCCCTCCAAGGACTGGAGGTGACGGAGCTTGACGCGGCTGATTCTGTCCACGGCCCGCAGAACCGCCATGTGGTCGCCCGAGTCCAGCGACGCACGGTAGGACCGGAAGACCGCGACCTTCATCTCCTCGCTGATGTCCGTGGTACTGAATTGCTTGCAGAACTCCTCGTAGTCAATGCCATCCTCATCGCGCAGATACGTTGAGTAGTGGCCGTGCTTGAAGGCGTGATGGTCCCTGCCCCGAGGGGCACGGCCGCCGTGCATCTTACATCGGCCGGTGCCGGGATGATCGGTGCCCCAGCCGGCGGCATGGCGGCATGGTGTGCCCGCGCGTGTCGTCGCGCCGCATGTTGGTTTATTCGTCGAGTCTGCCACTGCTATCTCCTCTGAACCACCGTGAGAGAGCCCGAGTGCCGGACCACGTGATGAGCCCCGCGGAACTGCACAAGCAAGTGCTCTCGCTGTATCTGGTCTTCTGTGTGCCACTGCATCCCCGACAACGGTCACGGTGTAGACTGCGGGGTAGAATGAAGGCACCCGTTGGCCCATGTTCGGCGTAGGTCCAGGCGCGGCGTTGTGAGATCAGGACGCTGCGAGGGCTTGTGCGCTTTTCATTCCTGCATCTCCCGTCGCGCGGCATGTCATGGGGTCAGCAGGCGGCGACCGATCGCGATCGCGGCCATGCCTCTCTCGATCACGACGATATGGACGTGGCCGAATGCAGACGATGCCGCCGAAAGCGTGTTGTCTGCTGGCGGAGATGTGCCAAACGCTGGTCTGCTCACCGCTGCGGCTGCTCAGGGAGTTCTCGCCGTGCGCCGCAGTGGGGACAGAAGCGCGCGCCGATGCGCAGTTCCTTGCCGCAGACAGCACAATTGCGGTCGGCGAGCTCAAGCTTGAAGCCACACTGATCGCAGAAGGTGCCACCAGGGACCAGATCAGCCCCACACTGCGGGCAACGCGCCATCAGTGGGATACAGGTGATGGCTTGGTCCACAAGTCGGCTGATGGCCGTGCGCGCGGCCCGTCCCGCCGCACTGGTGTCGTCGGTGCCCTCGAGGTAGGGCAGGTCCTCAGCCCGCAGCCCATCAAAAGAGGTGGCGGTTCCGCGTCCCTCGCGCGACGCCATCACGCGGCCGGTCTGGGTCTCGATGAACGAGGCATGGATGTTGACCACGGCTTGGGTAGTGTCCATCGTCACGCGAGGCACCCCAGGCACTCTTGGGCCGTCCCGCCGCACGGTCTTCTCGGCGAATTCGGTGACCCGACAGAAAACGATGTAGTCAGCCGCCAAGAGGCCGCCCAATCGTCGACATTCGCTCGGATTGCTCACCAAGCCCTGGATGTTAAAGCCCTGCTCCTGGACCACGCGGTCGATATTGAGACGATCAATAAGCTCGAAACCCGCGCGTTCCGATAGCTCGGTCTCGAGGAGCGCTGGCATCGATAACTCCATCCACGGGGGTACACGCCCCCACTGGTGCAGCCAGTTGAAGGGCATGACTGCCACGCGGGAGGGTTGTGCCCGATTCTCTGCGGCCTGGGCCGTCCCGGTGGGGCCACCCGTGAATGCCCCCACCTGCTCAATCAGGTAGACCGATAGCGCCCGAGCCGCGTTGTCCAACGCGACCTTGCCGACATTCACGCGGCTGGTGTCGGCGCCAGAGCCGCTCT
>JALGSS010001015.1 GCA_029821745.1 Candidatus Zipacnadia bacterium | reverse complement strand
TTCCAGACGATGGCCGCCACATCAGTATCCAGTGCCCCCAGCATCAGCGCGGGCTTCGCGCCCAGAGAGTGTCCGCTGACAGCAACACGTTTCTCGTCAACGTAGCCCTGGTCTCTCGTCCACGCAAGCAAGGGCAACTTGTGCGCGGCGGTGATGCTCTCATAGTGTCGCCCGGCCCAGATGCTGTTGACTGATATCTCATGGCGCTCGGGGACCTGCGGGTCGGACAACTCCGCGATACCCGGGTTGTCCGCCGCGATTGCCACGAGTCCCGCCTGAGCGTACTCCAGCGCCATGCGGTTGCTTTGCCAGTGGGGCCGGACGGGCCATGACGGGTCAAGCTCCGGCTCACCGGCCAGGGACTCCTTGCTGGACGTGGAGCCCGGAAAGCAGAGGACGGCGGGAGCCGGGCTCTCCGCGCTGACACCATCCGGCACCAGTGCAAGGAAGGGAGCCACGGCCGCCTCCTCGGGGTAGGCTTCCCACTTCTCCAGACGGTAGCCGTCCCGCTGCTGGGTCCACAAGTGCTTCGGCGCAGGCTGCCCCGACGCGTCCGGCAGCCGCATGATCTCCCTGAGCTTGTCCCGCACGCGGTCGCGCCAGTCGGCGAACTGCTCCGCGCTCATCGCCGGATCGAACTCCAGCTTCGGCGGATGGCTCTTGATGTACGCGTGCAGGAATGCAGCGGTGCTGACGAATCTGCCGTCGTCTCGCGAACTGGTGAACGGAGTACGCTCCGGCATGGTCGCCTCCCATGGCAAGGACCAAGAATCGTGCATGGTACCTTCGCCGCCGGGCGGCACACAGCCTTCCTCACACGGGAAGGCGTTCGCGTGCCGACGGGGAATCTTCCCTTCGCAGGACGACCCCGAGCGTCGCCGCTCACATCTCACGGAGGTCTGGGCCATGAAACTCAAAGACTGCGGGTGGGTATGGGAAGGCCAGGGGCTAGACCCCGGCGTCGATCCGTCGATCCTCGGCGTAGGTGACGGCTGCCGCTTCTTCGGCCTCACCCGGGCGAATTACATGTTCCACCCGAACACCGAGTTCGCGATGCAGCACATGGCGTGGCTGGATGAAGTCACCTGCGACATAGCCAAGTGGAAGTACAAGGACACGGAGAAGGGCGGCGCCGACCACTGGGTCGATGCGAGACCGGAGACCGTCGAGTCTGAAGCCGGCCTCGTCAGTAAGCTGAGCCAGACGTACCCGAACATCACCGGGGCCTTCCATGACGACATGCTCGGCCTCGTCCGGCGCGAGGGCGTCACCGCCGATCAGTACGCGAGGGTCTACGACGCCGTGAAGCGCGCCAATCCGGACCTGAAGCTGTGGGTGGTCGTCTACACCCACGAGCTCGACGCCGACGAGTGGACCGACTTCGGCCGGTTCGTCGACATCGTGAACCTGTGGATCTGGAACTCCGGCGAGATTCCGGGGCAAGATGAGCAGATCCAGCGCTGCCGTGAGGTCTTCCCCGACAGGCCTCTATACATGGGCTGCTACCTGCGCGATTACACCCTCCGCGCACCCGTGCCCATGGATAGAGTCAGGGAGCAGTGGGAGTCGATCTTGGGCGCGGTCGATACCGGGGCCCTGGACGGTTACAACATCCTGTCAGGCAACTTGATCGACGGCCAACTCGAGCAGGCCACGTGGATCAGGGACTTCATCGCCGCGAATTCGTGACCGGTGCATTGCACACGTATTGCTTCGTGCAGAGCGCGCGACGCCGTTGGCGTGCGCCGTCGTAGGGCTGCGACTTGTCGCGGCTGCGGCGTCGGCCGTCGCCGTCGTAGCCGTTCGCCGTCGTAGCCGCAGGTCTTCAGCCTGCGGGCCGTTGCCTTTGTCGCTTGTTGCCTCTGTAGCCGTCGCCTTCGTAGCCGCAGGTCTTCAGCCTGCGGGCCGTTGGTAGTATGAGAAGAGGGCGCTCTTTGGAGGGTATCATGGCAAGTGTCCGCTTGCAGTTACCCTGTAACCCAAAGGAGACGCCCTACATGAAGTATATCGGAATCGATC
>JALGSS010000097.1 GCA_029821745.1 Candidatus Zipacnadia bacterium | reverse complement strand
TGTCGGTGATCCGCTTGATGCTCTTCTCGACGCTGGTGGCCCACTCGTCGGTGTAGAAGTCCGGGACATCGCGCCAGCCGCCGGGGAAATGCTGCTTGCACCCGTAATGGATCGGCACGACATACGGGAGCTTCAGGTTTGAGTACACGCGATCATCGGACCAGTTGCCGATGGTGTTGAAGCCCCAGGCCAGCATCCGCTTCCGGGTCACGTCGAGCCAGGGATCGACCCACTCGGGTCCGTACTTGCGGTACAGGTTGATGCCGTAGAAGTTGATGCCGGTCGCGCCCTTGCCGCCGAACTCGTGCAGCGGGTCACCCTCCTCGGGGAGCCACGTGAAGAACTCGTGCCGCCCCTTGAAGGGTCCCCAGTTCTGCGGGCGCACCCCGTCAATGCCGATGGACCAGAACAGGCTGCCGTCCGGGGTCACCAACCACCATGTCTCGTCCACCTGCTCGACGCGGAACCACCCCGTGGCTTCGAGCTTCGGTCCATTGGCCCAGCCGCCCCACTTGTCCCGGTCCGCCGGCAGCGGGGCCGAGGCGAGCTCCGCTGCCTCCAATTCGCGCCGATCGGTCAGGTCCGTCAGGGCGTGCACCTTCCCGGGCCAGTCCGCGCCGGTGTATTGACCGAACTCGTCCACGATCCCAATCAGTGCCCCCGCCGACGCGAGGCGCAGATTGTCGAGGTAGACGGTATGCTTCTCGGTCGGGCGTGCCAGGAAGAACTGGAAGGCGATGACGTTGCCCAGGTCCATGGGGCGAGCGCCGAGGCTCCCGTTCACGTCGCCGTCGCCGGACGGTGGGGCCCCACGCATCTCCAGGTCCTTCTGCTGGATGGCCAGGGCGACGGTGACCGCCTGCTTCGGCGGAAGGAAGACGCCGGTCTGACGGCAGTGTTGCCCGCCGTCAGCCTTCTCGGAGTCATCGATACGCAGGTTGATCTTCAGGGGCTCGTCTTCCGGGTTGTAGGCGTCGAAGAGGAAGACGCCGTACGGGCGCCAGTCGACGGTCTCGTAGGCCTGTGGCGCCGCGAAGAAGACATTGGGCCAGTCGGTCACGCCGAAGTCAACCTTCAGGGCCTGTTCGCCCCGGGTGGCGTGTTGGCGGCTGACCGACACTTCGGCCGTCCGCAACTGGAGCGTGGCGATCTCCGCGTCCGTCTCAAAGGAATGCAGAAGCAGTGGCTCGAGTTGAGCCGATGCGACAGCGGCGAGGAGAGCGAGGGACAGGCTCAGGCAGACGTGCATACGATCACCTCAGGAAGTCGAGCGCTGCAGTGGCAGCAAGGGCGATGGTGAGACCTGTGTGGAGCCCGGCTCACAAACCAATTCAGCAGGTGGATGCTGTCCACCTGCTGAAGGCTGCGCGATATTGTGAGGCCGCGACGGGTTCTGCACCGAGGGACGCGAGTCAGTCGCCGTCCTCGGAGGGCTGGGCCGTGCCCAGTCGGATCAGTTCGGGAACGGCCTCCTTTGTGATCTGCTCATCAGTGACCTCGCGGCTGACTTCCTTGCCATTGTGGTACGTGACGCGTTCGGCGACTCGCTTGACGCCCTGGATGCCCTTGCGCGCAACGTCTCGCTCGCCCTTGGCCATCGTCGGCGTCTCTTTGGTCTCGGGCGGCGCGTCATACTTCTTGGCTTTGGTCTCCTGCTTGACCGTCACGACGGTCAACGGCTTCTGGGGCACTGAGACCGTGAGCGTGACATTGATCTGCAGCGGGTCGTTGACCTTGGGGTTGAGTTTGCGCAGCGCAGACACGGACGTGTGGTAGTCGTCAGCGATCTTCCTCCATGAATCGCCGGGCAGGACCACATACTTCTCTGTCCCCTTGATCGGCTCCTGGAGTATCTTAACCGCCTCATCCACATCCCCAATAATCGCTTCGGGGCGTGCCCTTGTGTCGACGATCAGGACGTCACTTTCGAGGAACTCGGACTTGGTGAGTTCGCCGGGCCCCTCGATGTACTTGTTCTTTAGAGCCGTCAAGACCATCTCGGCCTCGTCCTTGTCGCGGAGCACGACGAGTTCGCGATCCCCTCGCGTGATGGCGGCTGCAGCGACTTTGATGGTGACCTTGTCGCGGAGCAACTCCACAGCCTTGTCCACGCGCAGCACAGTGTCTTCCTTCTCCAGGGGCCAGTTGAGGTCTTCCCATTTCTGCTCCAGGAAGGCTGGACCCGGCATGTCGCCCTTCTGCTCCTCCAGGAGTTGCCTGCGGGTCTTTTCGGCCGCCTTCTCGTTGCGGACAAAGCAGACGATCTTACCCTCAATCCTGATCGCGCGCGCGAATTTGTCGCTGCGAGCCTGCCAGATGATGACCGAAGACTCGACGAACACGACCAGCAGAAGCAGGAAGGTCGTCATCCTGTAGAACGCGGCCGCAGCGTACAGTTTGTTGTACCTTGGGTCGCGTCGCGGGTGGCTGGACGTAGGGCTCAAAGCGATCACTCCAAAACAAGGGTTCTCTACGCGCCTCCCCCAAACGCCACAATTGCGCGGAAGAGCCCGTCAGGCAGGGACCGATCCAGAATGTCCCGCCCCAGAACAATCGGTACGGCCTCACGTCGGGCAAGGCCGTACCGCATCACCTGCGATCAGTCGTTATCGGCTATCCGGTGCTCTTCGTGATCTGCTCCTCCAGCACCTCGACAGCCTTCTGGATCTGGCCATCGTGCCAGTCTTTGTAGCGGATCGGTTCGCCGTCGTCCAGCTTGGGCTCGGGGAAGAACCGGTCGGGCTTGATGCCACGCTTGCCTTCCTCGTAGTCAAGGCTGATATCGCGCTTGGAGGGGGTCAGGTAAACGGCAGTGGACAAGACCAGCGCCGCGCCGTCGTTGAGTTCTCCCACGGTCTGGACTTTCGCCTTCCCGAAGGTGTTCTGACCCACGACCAGCGCTCTGCCACGGTCTTGCAGACAGCCCGACACGATCTCAGATGCACTCGCGCTGCCGCGATCAACAAGCACGACCACCGGCAGGTCTTTGGGTACCAGCGTGCCGCGACGCGCGTTGAGCGGCTGCTCCTCGCGCCCGCGTTCCTTGACGTAGACGACCGGGCCGCCGTCCATGAACATGCTGGAGACGGAGATAGCCACGTCGAGTAGCCCGCCGCCGTCGATCGACAAGTCGAACAGCAGCCCGCGCATTCCTTGGGACAGTAGATTGTTGAGGGCCTCACGCATCTTCTCTTCGGCCTGCTTGTTGAAGCTGCGGAGCCACACGTACCCGATCTTGTTGTCGAGCATCTCGTATTCGACTACCGGCACCTGGATCTCGGCGCGGACGATCGCTACGTCGACCAGCTTGTCGACGCCCTCGCGCCTAAGCCCCAACTTGACCTCGGTACCGCGCTTGCCGCGGATGCGGTTGACGACCGCCTGAAGCGTCATGCCCTTGACCGCAACATCGTCCACGGTCATGATCACGTCCTCGGGGCGCAGGTCAGTCTTCGCGGCGGGTCCTTCCGGGAGGATCGAGGTGATGAACACTTCTCTATGGCCGCTCTCGTCCACGACGCGGCTTTCGAGAACAGCGCCGATGCCATCGAAATGGCCCTCGGTCTCAACCTGGAATTCCCGGTACTCCTCCGGCGTGTAGAAGCGTGTGTACGGATCGTCGAGCGAGGTTAGCATTCCCCGGATGGCGCCGTACGTAAGCTCCCTGTCATCCTCGATCTCGTAGACGAACTGACTCCGGACGCGCTCGCGGACCTGCCAGAATGTCTGCAAGGGGCGCAGGTCAGATGCGGCGGGTATGAAAGAAGCATCCTCCACCTGGAGGATGCCGGGTATCGTCTGAACGATCCGTGCGGCGACTCTCAGGACGCCCTCGTTGCTGATGGCGTACATTGCCCACATGCCGGCGGCAAATGCGAGCACGATCAGCAGCGATACGCCTGCGGTCCTCTTCCTGCCTCGCGACTTCTCCACTGGATCATCCTGCTTTCTCGTGGTTTGTGGGACACGCGACGTGCCTGGGGTACGCCGCTGATGCTCACTGCGTTCTCTCGGGAGCGGCGAGACGGCGGGCCCGCTCCTCGTGGATGGATTTGCTAGTCTTAGACGGATCGGGGCCGGATGCGGTTCGCACGTGGCAACCTGGCCGTGCGGGTCACCCTAGAAGGTCGTCGGGTTGACGGCACGGCCGTTCTTGAAGACGCTCCAGTGAAGGTGGTTGCCGGTGCTCCAGCCCGTGCTGTCGACGCCGGCCAGCACCTGCCCCCTGGACACTTTCTGGCCCGTGTGCACGCGAATGCTCCCACGCTTGCAGTGGGCGTACATGGTGCTTACGCCGCTACCGTGGTCGACAAGGACTGTCAGACCGTACGCCGACTTCCATCCCGTGAAGATGACCGTTCCGCTGTCGGCGCTGTGAATCGGCGTGCCGTATCCCGCCCCGATGTCGATGCCGTTGTGGAAGCGCCGGGTGTGCAGGATCGGGTGGATCCGGTACCCGAAGCCGCTAGTGATGCGCCCTGAGACCGGCCTTCGAAGGCTGCCGCTCCAGGCCGTGTCGTGCCGGTGGCGTCCGCCGCCGCGGGAACGGCGCGCCAGTTGCGCCTCAATCTCCCGCGTGGCCCTTTGCATGGCGTTGTACTGGGCCTCAGCGGCCTTCAGATCGGTGAGCGACTTCTCCCGCAGGGACCGCGCCTCGGCGGCCTTGGCGGCAACGACCTGTTTCTCTTTCTCGACCTTCGCCTCGAGCTCTTTCTGCTCGATTTCCTTCTTCTCAAGGAGCGCCTGGGACGTCTCGATCTCGCGCCTGTCCTCGACGAAGCTCACGAAGACGCCTTCGTCGTGTCTGCACAAGGTTCGCGTGAAGTCGGCCCGCGTCGCGAAGTCTTCGAAGCTTGTGGATCGCAAGACGACCTCGACGTACGACGGCTCCTGCTGCCGGTAGAGCGCCAGCAGCCGGGCCCTCATGGCCTTCTCGTGGCGGGCGAGCCGTTTCTTGGCGGCCTCGAGCTCCTTGCGGACGACGACGAGCTCCGCCCGGGTCACGGCGAGTCGTCGCTGGGCGCGTCGCAGTCGTGACTCTGCGGCCCCGAGTTGCTGCTGGGCGTCCGCCAGACGGTTTCCGGCTGCCTGGGCTGCCGCGCGCTTCCTGGCTACTTCCTGTTTCGCCGATGCGCTCTGCTTCTTCGCCGATGACAGCCGCCCGTTCAGGCTCCGGCGGCTCTGGGCGTATACGCCGGCAGGCACCGCGATAGCAACGGCAAACGCTGCAACCAACACGCTCGCCAGAATTCGTCCTGTGACTCTTCCTCTTGTCAACACACGCACCTCCTGAGGCCGAACTGTGTGGCCCTCGGCGACCTCGGCTACACGGCCCGCAGGTACCGTCGCACTCCGGTCAGACTCCCCAGCGCGCCGAAAGCCGCGCCAACAAGGACCATGCACACTCCAAAGCCTACAAGGAACTGTGTGCTGGTGACCAGAGACATGAAATCCAGATTGCTCGAGACGTATCCGTCGAGATACATATACGCCAGCAGTATGCCCGTCGTTCCCACGAGCCCCCCGAGGACGCCGTGGAACAGGCCCTCGATCAGGAACGGGAGGCGGATGAACCACCGTGTGGCTCCGACAAGCTGCATGATCCTGATCTCGCGCCGCCGGGCGTAGATCGTTAGGCGAATGGTTGTGCTGATGACCGTGAGCGTGGCCAGGACCAGCACAACGCCAATCGCGAGCCCCGCAATCTTGACGCCGCGCGCCACGATCAGAATCTTCTCAGTGATCTGCTCAGGGTATCTTGCCTGCGCGATCCCCTTGATCTTCGCGATGTCCGTGCAGACCTGCTTGATCTCGTCCGGGTTGCTGACGTACACCAGGATCGAGTCCGGCAGGGGATTCCCCATGAGTTTCAGTGTTTCCAGGTCGAAATTCCACTTCTCGGCCAGTTGCCTGAGGGCATCTGCTTTCGGCGTGTACTTGGTGTCTTTCACCCGCAGGTCTACCAGCAAATCCCGTTCCACATCGGCGGCCGGGCGGTCCCCCGCTAGTTCGCAGGTTATCACGGCTGCCTGGGCTTCCAACGTGGCCATGTGATGCAGATTGAGGGCCGCGAGGAAGAAGGCGCCAAGAATGGCCAGCGCTACGGCCACATTCGTGACCGCCGCGACGGTCACGAGCGGGTTGCGCCGCAAGGCCGTCGACGCCTGACTGGCGAGAAACTCGAAAGTGTTAAGGGACATCGTACCTGCCGGCCTCATCGTCTCTGACCACTGCACCACGGACGAGATTGACGACACGTTTGCGCAGGCGGTCGACGATGTACTTGTCGTGGGTTGCTATCATTACTGTGGTTCCGGACTCCGAAATGTGCGATAGCAGGTCGACGATGTCCCAGGATGTGTCAGGGTCCAGATTCCCCGTGGGCTCGTCGCACAAGAGCACAGGGGGCCCGTTCACGAGCGCCCGGGCGATGCAGACGCGCTGCTGCTCGCCTCCGGACAGCTCGTGCGGGAAGACTTGTGCCTTGTCCTGAAGAGACACGAGCTCCAGACTGATGGGGACCTTACGATGCTTCTCGCGGCGGCTGGCCCCAAGCACGTCCAGCGCGAACCCCACATTCTCCCATATCGTCATCTCCGGCAACAGCCGGAAGTCCTGGAACACGATCCCGATCTTGCGGCGCAGGAAGGGAACTTGGGCGTCTGGGAGTTGTGCCACGTCCTGTCCGTCGAAAATGACGCGGCCGGCTGTCGGCGCGAGCTCCCGGTAGATAAGCTGCAGCAGAGTGGACTTCCCACTGCCGGAACTGCCGACAATGAAACAGAATTCGCCCTGTGCTATGTGAAGATCGACGTCGGTCAGCGCCTGGACACCCGATGGGTACGTGACACCGACGCCCTCGATATGTATCATCCAGAGAGTCCTTCGAATCTTGCGGTGACGGAAGCTGCGAACGGGCCATTGATACCCCAAGAGTATAGCAAACCCGACCGCCAGCCGCAACCGCGAACGGTAGCATAAAACGTTCTTTCGGTGGAATATGTAGGCGATGTGGCGCGCGGTGCGCCTTTCTTAGACCCACCTATCTAAGCGCCCAATGCCGGGCACAGAGTTCCCACTATTGCACTCCGGATTGCCGGCTCTTCACTATGGCTCCCACGTACGCGCGGCGGCCCAGGCCAGGTAGGCCAGCGACGCTCGCGTTACCGTGTCGCCCTTAAGCAGTTCGGTGGGCACGGGCGGCAGCGGCGCGGCTTGCGGGAAGGCGCGCTCGAGGTAGCGCCGCAGGTCTTGCTCCGTGATGTAGTCTTCGGGCTCGATGCCCGGCAACTGGTTGAGATCCAGGATCCCATACGCGGCACACTCAGCGATGGCGCTCGACCACCACTTGCCCTTCAGCCGGTCAGGCAGCGGGACTTTGTCGTATAGCGGCGCGCGCGATGAAGGCAGAACCGCCATGCACCGGCCGATGACCACAGCGCTGACCGCGATGCTCGCCGGGTCATCCGCGCCGTAGTGGTCCGGGGACAGCCCGCGCAGGACGCCCATTCCGGCGAGAGCCTGCACTGCTTCGTGGGCCGGGTGATCGTCAGGCACGTCCTTGAAGGCGCGCTTCAGCGGGTAGGCCTCCAGCCGGTACTTGAGCTGCCAGCGTCGCCATTCGGGGTAGAGGCCCAACTCCCGGGCCCGGGTCGCGCCGAGGTCCTGTCCCTGGCGGATGAGCACCGCCTGCAACTCCCGCAACAGCGCCTGGCCCTTGGTGGGGTCGTTGGGCTGGCCCACTTCCCACGGGCCCGTCTCGTTGGCCACTGCAAGAGCTGCCGCAGTTCCCGCCGCCTGTCCCAGTGCGTAGCACGTCGGCTGGATGCGCAGCGATGAGTGGGCGACGTGATCAGCAGAGATGGGTCGACCTGCGATCAGCAGGTTGTCCACGCCTTTCGGGAGCAGGCAGCGGTAAGGTATCTCATAAGGCTGTTTGAGCCGGACGATCTGGGCCTTCGTGCCCTTGGGGTCGTGGATATCCACATTGTATTGGTTGCGGGCGACGACGTCCTTGCGGTGGGAGTAGATGCGCCCGGGATTGATGAGTTGCTCGCCGGTCAGCAATGTGGCGCCCATCACCCGCCGGGTCTCCCGCACGCCGATCTGGGCGGGCATCGCCAGCAAGTAGGCGTCCTGGAAGCCCGGTACATTCTTGCGCAGGGCCTCGACGGCCTCCATCACCGCTTTGCGTCCCTCGATCGTCGCGGCGGTCAGGTCTTCACCATTGATCCCGCTGTAGCCCTGGATGCGGGTCATGTTCAGGCTGATCTCGCCCGGGTTCGGGTTGAAGGCGTAGCTGGCCCAGTAGTCCTCCATCCCCGGGAACTTCATGATGGAGCCGCCTTTGAAGGTGCAGCCGCCCATCCGGAAGATCATGGTCATCGGCTGGGTCTCGCCATCCTCCTTGCGCCCGATCTCGAAGGGAGCGCCTGCCCAGGCGGCGAGGTCCGCGTCACCGGTGCAGTCGATGAACACCTTCGCGCGGACTTTCTGCAAGCCCGACTTGTTGTGGATCAGGAGGGATGAGATGGTCTGGCGTTGCTTGCCCTGCCACGAGCGGCCCGGGGCGATTGTGCAGGTCACGCCGCGCGTGTGGAAGAGCACTTTCACGCCGGCATCCTGGACCAGATTGTCCAGGGCGACGCGCATGATGTTCGCGTCGAACACCGATCCGCGCCGGGCCTCCAGCTTGTCCAGCTCATGGAGGATTTCGCGGAAGATTCCCCCGGAGAAGCGGTAGTCCATGAATACATTCACGCTGGCGGCGGTACCCATGCCGCCCAGGAAACCGTACTGCTCCACAAGCAGCGTGTCTACGCCGTTGCGGGCGGCTGCGATGGCGGCGGCTGTCCCGGACGGCCCACCACCCAGGACGCAGACGTCGACGTCATAGTCGGCGGTCATCCCGGAGAAATCCGCAGTGCCGGCGCAGAGAGCGAGAGTCGGTACTGCAAGCAGGAGCAGTAGGGCGCTGTGAGATGCTCGCATAGTTCGTCCTCAGTTCGTTGTCATAGTCTGTCTGCTCGCCTGTCCCGGCCTGCCACGTTGCTGGGCCGGGGTAGGAGAGCAGGTAAATGGTACCCGCGCCCAAGGAATTCCTCAAGTCCTCGGGGAAGGTTCTCCGGGACATCCGCAATTCCACCTGGAAAGGGTTGTACGTTGATGAAACTGGGCGTCTACTCAATCTGTCTGCCGGATTACGCGCGCGAGGATGCCGTCAAGCTGGTCAAGGAGATCGGCTACACGGGAATCGAGTTCACTGTCGGCTACGCCGACCAGGTCTTCGACTCGGGGGAGCAGTGGCATGTGAGCCTCGACAACCTGGAAGACGACGCGCCCCGCGCGAAGGAGGTCGCCGACAAATATGGGCTCGATATGGCCTCGATGGGCACGAGTTCTCCCACCGGCGATTTCGAGAAGATAGAGCGGCTGATGAAGGCGGCCCAGGTCATGGGCGCGCCGATGCTGCGAATCGGGTCGGCAGGCTACGACGGATCGACGCACTATGACGAACTGCTCAAGCAGGTCATCGAGGACTACAAGACCATCGAGAAGATGGCGGCCGATCACAATGTGAAGGCCCTCATCGAGATCCACGGGCGGACCATCTGCTGCAGCGCCTCCGGAACACTGCGCGTGGTCGAGAACTTCGACCCGGCCCATGTCGGCTGCATCTTCGACCCCGGAAACATGGTCACCGAGGGCCTTGAGAATCTGCGGATGGGCATCGAGATGCTGGGGCCGTACGTGGCCCATGTGCACGCCAAGAACATGTGCTGGGTGCACACAGAAGACAAGGGCTGGAACTGGGACAACGCCTCCCTGGAGGGCGGCATCGCCGACTTCAAGCTCATGTTCCAGGCCCTCAAAGACTATGGGTACGAGGGCTACATCGACCTGGAGGACTTCCGGGGCGGCTACTGTGTGAAACCCGTCGGGATCACCACGGAGGAGAAGCTGCGGGAGGGCCACGAGTACATGGCGCGGCTGAAAACTGAGATCGGCGCGTAACTCGGAGGGGCTAGAACATGCGGCTGTTCACATGGGTGTATCCGAAATTCGAGCGTCTCGCGGAATACACTGCCGAGGCGGTCGAACGTTTGTCGGCGATGGGTGCCGACGGCATCTACATGATGGCGCCGCCGGAGGTCAGCGTAACGCAGGAGGAGCAGATCGAGGCGGCGTGCCGGGAGTTTGCCGAGAAGGGCATCGAGGTGCATCTGGGCATCGTGCCCTTCGCGGCTCCGAAGACAAGCACCCCGGAGATCGACGCCCGGCGCTACCGGTACTGCGTGAATGGGGAGCCCCAACTGGGGACGCTGTGCCCCTCATGGCCGGAGAACCGTGAGATGGCCGTGGGCCGGGCGGCCCATATGGACAACGCCTTCAGCGCGCCGGCGGTCCACCTGGATTTCATCCGGTACTTCTACCGGAACTCCGAGGATTTCGGCGTCCCGCTGGAGTGGGAAGATGGTAGGCGGTGGAGGATTTCGGCGTCCCGCTGGAGTGGGAAGATGGTAGGCGGTGGATCGACACCTACGCCCAGTGCCAATGCGAAGCGTGCGTGGCGATGCGGGAGGAGATTGTGGCCCGCTCGAATTTCAACGCCTACGACGCGGGGCACCCCGCCGTCGTGTTCAAGGAGCTGGAAGCGCGGAAGCAGAACATCGACGAGACGATCTTGGGCATCCGCAAGGTCGTCCAGGGGAAACTGTCCATCGCCGGCCGCGTGCAGTATCTCAACCGGGCGCTGATCGAGGGGCAGGACTGGATCGAGTGGTGCCGCAACGGACTGCTGGAGGCCGTGTCGCCCATGAACTACGGAACGGACATTGAGGTCGTCCGGCGGAGGATGGAGGAGAACAAGCGGCGGCTGGGAGAGGCACCAGTGGAGGTCCTGGAGGGGCTGGCCAAGAAAAGCAGCGCCGGGGAGAACTCCCCGGAGCAGCTTGCCGCGCAGGTAGAGATG
>JALGSS010001014.1 GCA_029821745.1 Candidatus Zipacnadia bacterium | reverse complement strand
AGGGACGCAATCTAACCCGTGGGGGCGAGTTCACCGCGACCGCTGAGCTCACATCTCGCGAGATCGATGTCATCAAGGCCGGCGGGATGCTGGCTTACGTCAAGTCCAAGGCCTGAGCATCGACGTCACCTTGCGTGGCGGATGCATCGGCCGACAACACGTATCACCGTTCAAGACAGGGTTTGACTATGCCTAACAGGAAGCAGTCCGAAGAACCCACCATGGTCCGCCACGGCTGGCAGGGCGTGACGGTGGCGATCCCCGAGGAGTGGAACATCGGGGCGATCAGCGGCGACAACACGGCTGGGTACGCGCGCTGGGACGACGACGAGATGCCCCGCCTGGAGATCAAGTGGGCCTCGGAAAAGGGCTTCGTCGACCTCAACTCGGTGATAGACAAGTATCTCAAGGACCTGCAGAAGGGCCGCAAGAAGAAGGACCCCGAGATCCACATCGAGCGCGACATCAAGCTGCCCGGCAAGAGCAAGCGCAAGAAGGCCGGGGTGAAATGCTTCCACTGGAAGGGCGGCGTGGAGGGCTACGGGGCTGCCTGGATCTGCAAGGAATGCGGACGGACGATGATCGCGCAGGTCATGGTCCCACCGGGCCAAGATGAGGAGGAAGCGCGGGACCTCGCCGGTTCGATCATGTTGGGCATTGAGGACCATCCGCGCGATGGCTGGGTCCTGTGGTCGGCGTACGGGATGGACTGCTGGA
This sequence comes from Candidatus Zipacnadia bacterium, assembly GCA_029821745.1. Classification (GTDB taxonomy): domain Bacteria; phylum Armatimonadota; class Zipacnadia; order Zipacnadales; family JABUFB01; genus JALGSS01. The sequence continues at coordinate 1,307 of JALGSS010001014.1, read as the reverse complement.
TCCCCGAGGACTTCAAGCTCAGCGGGCAGAGGCTCATGGCCGGGCTCATCGAGTTCAGCTTTGAGAAGGAGACCGAGACCATCAAGGTTGCCCGTTGGGGCATGGCGAATGTAGCCTTGAAGCGGAAGTCTCTCAAGGAGTGGACCGGTGGCGAGATGGCCAAGGACTTCCGTAAACACGCGGCTGATGCCGAGGAGTCCGAGGTCAAGGGCCACGAGGCACTGGACATCTCCGGCAGCAACATCGCCGGCGTGCAGCTTCTGCACCGATTCTACTTCCACTGCACAGGCAAGTTGTTCGCCGACCACTTTCTGGCGAAGGCCTGGCATTGCGAGCCGACCAACAGCATCCACTACGTCGAAACGTACCTCGATCGGGAGAATGTTGGTCTGGTAGACGAGATCGTCGGGCGCGTGGAGTGCCATCCGGGCTGCAACGACGGAGCCGAGGGCAATGAGCCATCCTAGGCGGGAAGACGGCCCGACGCATCGGTCAGGCGGCGTAGCGTGGCGTCTGGGCCGCACAGTCGCGGTGCTCGCCCTGGCAGCAATCATCACAGTCGCTGCGCATGCGGACCGGGTCGACGACGAGCTGGCAGCTGCGCGGGTTCTTGTTCGGGATGGCAAGACCCAGGAGGCCGAAGCGCATTTCCTGGACATCATCAAGGCCAATCCGGGCAGTGTGACTGCGCTGCTGGCCTTAAGTGAGTTCTACGAGCAGACCGACCGCGTTGAGGAAGCGCTGGAGATCTACGCCCACGTTCTGGCGAATGTCGACGAGGCCAACGAATTGGCAAAGCGGGGTCTGAAGCGCTGCTTCTACCGCGGGCGCTTCCCCCGGGAGATCCGCCTGGCGTACCTGAAGCTCGCGCCCGTGAAGTTCGTCGGCCAGCGGATGCGTCTCTCCGAGGAGTTCCACGTGGGAGAGGACGCCACCGAGACCTTCGCCTACACCACCTCGCTGATGTTTCCCGCAAGCCTGTCCGGAGACGGCGCCGCGCCGTGGGTGCGGCTTCCCGGCTCGATCGGTGACGCGAACCTGATGTACAACCGCGCCGTGTATGGACTGATTGCCAAGCCGGGGCAGCAGGTCCTGCGCACCCGTTGGCTGGTCGGGTACCCGTCGTCCACGGTACTGATGTCCGGTGGCGACTACACGGACCTGGCGCAGCAGATTGCGCACGTATTGGTTCGCGGGCATGTCTACTTGCGTCGGTACCTCGGCATTGACCGGCAGCCCGACAAGCTCGAGTATTTCGAGGCGTTCCTGACTGAAGACGGGCCGACCGGGGCCGAGCGTCTCGATGA
>JALGSS010001013.1 GCA_029821745.1 Candidatus Zipacnadia bacterium | reverse complement strand
CCGTGTTCGCATCTCTGGAGAAGTGCGAGCCATCAGGACGGCCTGCACAGAGTCTCCGTCGCGCTCGTGCATTCCCCTGGCTCCCAACAGCACTCGCGTCGACCCGTGCCTTGCTCGAACTACCAGTTCTCGCCCAGAACCTCAAAATGCGCCTGCGGGTGGTCGCATGCCGGACAGACCTTCGGCGCCTTCGGACCTGTATGCAGGTAGCCGCAGTTCCGGCATCGCCAGACGATGGTCTCGTCCTTCTCAAACACCTTGCCGGCATCCACATTAGCCGCCAGGTCATTGTAGCGCTTCTCATGCTGCTTCTCGGCGACGGCGATGGCGCGGAAGGTACGGGCGATCTCCTTGAAGCCTTCCTCATCGGCCACGTCGGCGAAGCCCGGGTACATGTCCGTCCACTCATAGTTCTCGCCTGCAGCCGAAGCCTTCAGGTTCTCCGACGTCGTGCCGATCACGCCTGCCGGAAACGCCGCAGTGACCTCGACTTCTCCGCCTTCGAGGAACTTGAAAAGGCGCTTGGCGTGCTCCTTCTCCTGGTCCGCGGTCTCGGCGAAGATCGCGGAGATCTGCTCGTAGCCCTCCTTCTTAGCGGCACTGGCGAAGTAGCTGTACCGGTTGCGTGCCTGTGACTCCCCAGCGAATGCGGCCATGACATTCTTCTCTGTCTTGCTGCCTTTGAGCTCCACTGTTGGGCCCCCTTGTCAGTTGGTATTGCTCTCGCTCTGGCATCTGGGACAGATGCCATGGAAGGTGGTGGTGTGCTCCACCAGCTTGTAGCCTGTGGCTTCCTCGACGGACACATCGACGCCATTCCCAGTGTCAAGGTCAAGGTCCAGGTCCTCAACCAGTCCGCACTTGATGCAAGTGATGTGCGAGTGGCTCTGCGTTGTCGCGTCATACCGCGTGGAGGTGCCCCCCGCGTCGACTTCAATCACTAGGCCCAGTTCCTTCAGAACAGCAAGGTTCCGGTAGATGGTCGCCAGCGTTATGCTCGGGATCTGCTCCCGGATCGCGTCAAACAGGTCCGCAGCCGTGGGATGCTTCGTCGTCTGTCGCAGCGTCTGAAGCACCGCGGTCCGCTGCCTGCTCATGCTTCGCCCGCTTCCGCGGACGGCTCTTCTCAGATCTCTGTCCCCTGCCATCGCTCTCACCAAAATAGTAATGAGACACATTATTTATTTTATATAGTATGGTTACGTATGTCAACCCCCCCCCGGTGGGACAAACTTCGGTGGTAACGGCTACTCTAGTCAGCCGCGAGTCTCTGGATCAGGTCCAGCCACGCGCGCTTCCAGTTGCTGAGCTCATACGCAGTCGCGACGACATGTCGTTGCTGTCGTGCAATCTGCGAGCGTTGGGGCCAGGTTGCGGCGATGGATTCTGCGAGTGCTTCGGCGGTGGGGTCGCAATGGACGGTGGGGAGATCAGCCAGTCCCGCGACGTTGGTGCTGATCGTCGCTGTCTCACAAGACATTGATTCGAGGGCCGATAGCGAAGTTCCTTCTCCACACAATGTCGGAATGAGTGATAGTTCGGCCGCGTTGTAGGCAGCATTCATCTGCGACCAGGGGATCGAGCCGAAAAAGCGGACCCGGTCACTTACCCCGAGCTCGGAGGCCAGTTGCCGGCAGTGGTCCAGATACCCGCGCTGACCTTCCCTGCCGACGACAACCAGGGAGGCGTCGCCAACAGCGTCCCGGGCACGGGCGAACGCCTCGATCGCCAGGTGAATGCCCCGGTTCCGATACAGGTTGCGGGGCACGAGAATAGCGCTGCGGTTCGCGAGTTCGGGGTGCGCGGGCCCAGGGGCGAACTGGGTGGTGTCGACGCAGTTCGGAAAAAAGAAGCGCCCGGGGGCGACTTCGCTGAAGGGCTGCGCGCCAGGCTGGACGTCCTCCCCCACCTCGCGCAGGAAGAACGTGTCATTGGCGACCACCAAGCGCGCTTTCTGGTAGGCGCGTCTGGCCAGGCCGCGTTTGATCCGGCTGCGCAGAGACCCCGGGAAGTCGTCCCAGAAGACACCGTG
>JALGSS010001012.1 GCA_029821745.1 Candidatus Zipacnadia bacterium | reverse complement strand
CCGGGCGCCCGGCGGAAGCACTGAGGGATGAAGACGACGGGCTTGGGCGCGATCTGATCCCGGTAACTTGCCATGTTCTGAGCGATGCTGTCCATGCTGCCGACTGGGACGGGGTACGTGTCCTGGTAGCCGATATCGACCATGTCATAATCCGCGCCCCGGGGCCAGACGGGAGCATTGATGGTGACCACTACCGGCCGCGAGGTGTCGTGCTTGCGGATGGCGTCTACCGTGGACTGGAAGCGGGCCAGCGTATAGCCGGGGCCGGGCTCGTCCGCCGAGTACCACGCCGATATCGCCGATTGCTTTGGATAGTGCTCCGCAAACCTGCCATATGGCACCACCCTCAACCCAAAGGCGTCGGCCCGGGCGGGGTCGCCCCCGCAGGCCACATAGTCGGGGACGAGAGTGTCTATGAAGTGCTGTCGGCAGTCCTCCAACCATTCATCGGGCGCCTGCCCTGTTCCCTCGCCGCGCACGACGAAGGTGTCCATGTACTCCCGCAGCCACTCTCTGCCCTCCGGGGGCTGCCAGTCCGGGGCGACGCCCTGACGCTGGACCCTATACATGCCCACGGGGAACTCGCACGGGTAGGCGCGCAGGTATGCGAAACACGAGCCCGCGGAGGTCTCGGCGCGAAGCAACAGCGGCGTACCGGGCCTCAACTGCTCGGACAAGTCCACGCGAACCGGGAGCAGGTCGCCCGCGCCGATCGTCTTCACGGGCGCATCCCAGCGCACCTGAGCGTCCGCCCCGATCAGCTCTATGTCCGAGAGGGTCGATGCTTCAGTCCCCCGCAGGTACAACCAGGCGCCGCGCTGATCCTCATCAAAGGCGACGGATGCGAAGCCCGCCGGGGGTTCGGTGGGTTCGGTGAACCGGGCTGTGAGCTTCAGCACCTCGCCGGACGCGTCTTTGAGTGTCAAGCGAATAGGTCCCGCCATGCGCGCGCATCCCATGAACTTCAGGTTCACGACACCGACCGATCCCGGTGAGATCGTCGAGGGGACCGTCCCGCCGAACCGGAACGCCCCCGGTGCGTCGCCGATGTGCAGGTACCGGTCGTCCACATGCGTCCCATCCGCCCAGATGTCGGTGATCCGCAGCCCTGTTCGCCAATGCGACGAACAGGTTCTGATACAGGAGGGGGCCCTCTTGCGCACCCATCGGCTTGTCCCACGCGCCGAGAATCTCCACGCTGCCGTCGGCCATCATCGGTCCGTCAGGCTCCGGCGGGCCGGTCTCCACAGGCATCGGTTGCCGGGCGAATCGCGCTGCTACCTGCTCGTCCCCGAGCGCGCCCGCGTAGATGGTGACCTCGTCGATGGCCCCGCTGAACCAGTGGCCCTGCCCGCGGCGGCCGATGGTCAATGGCCACTCTGACGCGCAGAGAGGTCGGCTGTAGACGCGGCTTCCTCGTGGCTTGCCGTCCACATACAGGAAGACCTGGTGGCCCCGCAGCCGGCTGACGAGGACGATGTGCGTCCATTCACCCTTCGGCAGCCGCGTCAGGTGTCTGTACTCGCCGTCCTGCGCCCATAGGAAGTCGTTCCCGTATCCCCAATCCAGACCCCAGCCGCCATGACCGAGTGGGTGGTCGGCGCGGGCGATAATGACTCGGTCCTGGCGCTCACCGAAGGCGTCCAGGCGCGCCCAGACCTCCACCGTCATCGCGTCCAGCAGGTCGAGGTCCGGCGAGGCCGGCACGGACACGTAATCGTCCTTCCCGTCGAAGATCAGCCCGCCGCCGAACCTGCCTTCTCCCCAGGTCGCACCATGGATGGCGCCGTCGTGCCCATTCCCGGACACGTCCTTTAGTACGGTTCCCTCCGCTTGATCGAAGTCCCACGAGGCGACGACAGTGGGCTGCGAACAGGCTGCTGCTGTGATCAATACGACGGCGAGCCAGGCTATACGCTGCATTGTCTTGTTCCCCTCATCGTGTGCTTGCCGGGTCGCTATATGAGCTCCAGGTAGTCCTTGTCGGGTAGGGCCGGGAAGGGTGCTGTCGGCAGCGTCTGATACCAGTATGCAACCGACGCGATATCATCCTGCAGCGGCAGGTACCTGTGACCGGAACGCCAGCCCAGAGCCTGGATCGTCACCCGCAGGTCCTGCGTAAAGCGCACGGGGTCCATGATGTGCCAGCGATACAGGCCGAAGCGCGTCTGCGACGAGTACAGCCCGTCGGGGCGGATCACCTGAGACAGCCCGGCGTAGGGTGTGGTGAACTCCTCGTACTCGTGCAATTCCTTGTTCTCGAAGTTGTAGGAGCCGCAGAAGTAGTCCTCGGTGCCTGTGCCGCAGATGGTCGGGAACTCGCCGTCCCCGTCCATGTAGAACTTGATCTCACCTTCACCCCACCAGCCCGTGTTGTTGACGCCCCACGCCATGTACGTGCCCACGAACTGCCCGCATCCCTCGACCCCGTCCAGAATGGTGTAGACTTCCTTGTAGGGCAGCGGGTTCGTGCGCCGGAACTGGGCGTGGAAGTAAGCCGCGTCGTCGGGCACGTCCGTGGTGGTGTAGTCGATCTGGTAGTAGAGGGTCATCGCCTCCGCGGCGATGTTCGTCACCGTGATCTTGCAGCGCTTGCGGAAGGGCATCTCCCAGTAGCAATTGAAGGCGCTCCCCGGGTTGACGCAGACCGGCAGCGAGGACAGCGGCGCATACTTGCCCCAGCCGCAGGCGAAGAAATCGCCCACAGGACACTCCACCGAGGGGGTCTCCTGATCGTCCCAGTAGATGCGCAGGATCGAGTGCCGCCAGTGTCCGGTGGGGGTCATCCAGATGTGCTGAATCGCGCCGGAATCCTGGATGTCGGCGAGGACGAAGGTCTCGCCGGGCTCGATTCGGACCGAGGGCGAGATCTTCCAGCCCTGACCCAGCTCCCGAGCGCAGTTCGCGCCCGTGCCCTCAGTCGCCATCCCCGCCTTGCCCTTCTCCCCGGTGAAGTTCTCGGGGCTTATCGACCGCGTGCGCGCCGTGGATACTCGCGACAGGTTCCCCAGGTGCATTCCCAATCCGTTGAAATCTGACATCATCGGCTCCTCCCGGTGCGAAGCCGCATTGACATGCGCTCCGCTCTGGTTTCGTGATCTACTCAGTTACGTTGTGCCGAGAAACGTGGGTTGGCCGTGGGG
>JALGSS010001011.1 GCA_029821745.1 Candidatus Zipacnadia bacterium | reverse complement strand
CCGGTCGGGATACTCCACGCTCCCGCGCACCGCGAACACGGCGTCGGCATCCGCGGCGCCAGGTGGGCTGATGGACACGAGCTTCGCCGGGTTCTCCCACCGAACCGTGCCGTCTTGCGTGCGCGTGGGTTCTGCGCCGGCGATCGATTGCTTGCTGTGCCACTGCGCCAGATCCCACGCGGGCTTCGGGCCGTCGGCGTTGGGTTGCAGGACACCCACGGGCACGCGTTTGCCCGGCGCCGGGGCCATGACGGTGAACCCGCGCGTGAAATGCGGGTCGCGGAATAGTTCGACCGCGTCGTTGACCTCAGCGCTCACGCCTGGATCTCCCATGCCCGGCATCACACTCCCTACCGTCAGCGCCAATGCGATAGCGCACAGAACAACCCATTGTCTGTTCACGTCCCTGAGCATAGATGGGATCGCCTCCTGACCGTTTTCCCGCCCAAATTTCGCGCCGGGATGCTGTCGCACCTCTCGGCGTCGCAGTCCGGGCTCCTGAAGGTCCCGCGCGAGGCGGCCACGAAGAAGGCCTCCGGCACACGCCCGGTCCGACCGTCGCATCGACACTCACTCAGAGAAGAGGTCACAGGAATGAGCATCGCGTCCATCGTCCTGGGGATCGTCGCATCGTTTACCGCATTCCTAGCACTATCTACCATCGCCGAAGCCGCTGAAGAGCCGCCCGATCCGGCCCGCGTGGCGACCGTCGCTGCCATGCTGCCCGACGCGCCGCAAGGACTCGGCAGCCCCATCACCGACCGCGAAGCTTGGGACAAGCTCGCAGCCACCGATGTCTACAAACGCTTCGTGAAGCGTGCCGAAGGAATGCTGGCTGAGCCGATCCCCGAGCAGCCCGATGACCTGTACCTGGAGTTCTCGCGCAATGGCAACCGCACCCGGTGGCAGCGCGTGGCCGGGCAGCGTCGGGGGCGCGTGCCCACCCTTGTGCTGGCCGAGTGCGCGGAGAACAAGGGCCGGTTCATCCCGGCCATCGAGGAGATCGTGGACGCCCTATGTGCGGAGCGCACGTGGGTCATGCCGGCTCATGACCGGAGCCTGACCAACTTCAACGGCAAGGCCATTGATATTGACCTCGCCTCCTCCGCCGTGGGGTGGACGATGGCGACGGCCAACTACCTGCTGGGCGACAAGCTCAGCCCGGAGACCCGGGAGACCATCCGCGAGAACGTTGAGCGCCGCGTGCTGACGCCGTACCGGGACATGTTCACGGGAGCCCGGGGCCCGAACTGGTGGATGAAGACGACCAACAACTGGAACTCGGTGTGTCTGGCGGGCGTGACGGGGGCCGCGCTGGCGCAGATGGCGTCTCGCCAAGAGCGCGCTGAGTTCGTTGTGGCTGCGGAGAGATACTCCCGCAACTTCCTGCGCGGATTCACCCCTGATGGGTATTGCAGCGAAGGGCTCGGCTACTGGAACTACGGGTTCGGCCACTACGTCCTCCTTGCCGAGACGATTCAGCAGGCCACGAGCGGGGGCCTCGACCTTCTGATGCGCCCGGAGGTGAAGGCTCCTGCATCCTTCGGGGCCCGCATCCAGATCATCGGCGGCGTCGCGCCGGCTTTCGCCGACTGCAGTGTGAACGCCCGGCCGGGGTTCTCCACTACGTATTTCGTCAACCGGCGTCTGGGGCTGGGGCTCAGCGAGTATGACGAGATAGCGCTGGAGCAGATCCCAGGTAGTCTGGCCGAGAGCGTCCTGTTCGCCTTCCCCAATTCCGCCTCCGAGACGGCTCCCGCAGGTGCGTCCCAGGGCCCGGAGCTGCGCAGTTGGTTCGAACAGGCGGGCATCCTGATCAGCCGCCCGGAGGCCGGATCGCCATGCCGGATGGGCGTCGCCCTCAAAGGCGGCCACAATGGTGAGCACCACAACCACAACGACGTCGGCTCCTACGTCGTGGTGATGGGCAGCCGGGCGGTGCTGCTCGACCCGGGAGCCGAGACCTACACGGCGCGCACCTTCAGCAATCGGCGCTACGAAAGCAAGCTGCTGAACTCGTACGGGCATCCGGT
>JALGSS010001010.1 GCA_029821745.1 Candidatus Zipacnadia bacterium | reverse complement strand
GCGCAGAAGCTGGAGGACCTCGGGCTGTCGGTGGAGTTCGACAACGCCAACGAAGCCTTCGATAGCGAGGTCGGCAATCTCATCGCGAAGCTCCCTGCGACCGATGCCGGCCGGCCGACGCTTATGTTGCAGTCGCACATGGACACCGTGAAGCCCGGTGAGGGCATCGAGCCCGTAGTCGACGGCAACGAGGTCCGAAGCGCGGGCGACACTATTCTCGGGGCCGACGCGAAGGCCGGCGTCACGGTCATCCTCAACGCAGTGCGCGAAGCTATCGCCTCCGACATTCCCCACGGCGAACTGCAGGTGGTTTTCTGCATCGCCGAGGAGACGGGCCTGAACGGTGCGTACAAACTCGATTACAGCAAGGTCAGTCCCGACTACTGCTACGTCTTCGATGGCGGCAAAGAGGCGGGGCGGATGACCACGGCGGCTCCGTCCGCCTACAAGATGACCTTCAAGATGAAGGGGCTCGCGTCTCACGCGGGGGTGCATCCGGAGGCGGGGATCAACGCGATCCAGGCGGCGGCCAAGGGCATCGCGCGGATGAACATCGGGCGCATCGACCACGAGACCACCGCCAACATTGGCGTGATCGAGGGCGGGATGGCTCGCAACATCGTGCCGGACCTGTGCACGATGCTCGGCGAGGCGCGTAGCCATGATCCCGAGAAGCTCGAGGCCCAGGTTGCCCACATGAAGATGTGCCTGGAGCATGCGGCGAAGGAGAACGGCGCCGAATTCCTGGAGCCCGAGGTCAACGCCGACTACAAGCGCTTCGCGCTGTCCGACGACGACCCCGTGGTGCGGATCGCGTGGAAGGCCGCCGAGAACCTCGGCTTGCGTCCAAGCACCGAACCTGGTGGCGGCGGCAGCGACGCGAACGTGTTCAACGAGCATGGCATCCCGGCGGTCATCTGCGCCACGGGTGCGAGCGGGGCCCACACGCTTGACGAGAAGCTGAACACCGATGAGCTCGTCAAGTGCGCGCAGTGGCTGGTGGAGATCATCCGAACGGCGTAGGGGGGTGGGAAGGTGGCTCGCGGTAATACGCCTTCGCCAGACAGCGAGGAGGACGCGTTCATGACGCAGTCCGGTGCAGAGAAGCAGGATGAAGTCTCCCCACTGAAGATTCCTGAAGACGAGGTTGATACATGGGAAGAGGCTGTGAAGTGGGCGAAGGGATTGCCGCGTGACCCGGCGGGTGCGGGCCAGTGGGTCTTCCGGGGACACGAGCGCCGATGCTGGAAACTCTCCAGCACTTTCGACCGCCATTGTGAGTTCGTGAATTGCCCCCGGCAAGACCGTTCGGCTGCCGAGATGGCTGCTGTTGAGCGTTTCATGCGGCTCGCTGGCGTCGCCGGGCTCCACATTGAGCTGCGTGACAGCCTGAGTCTCTGGTACGCGATGGGTCTACTCCAGCACCATGGTGGGGCTACTCGGCTTGTTGACTTCACGTATTCCTTCGAGGTCGCAGCGTTCTTCGCCTTCGAGTGTGCCCGAGACGACGCCGCTATCTACGCGGCGCACGCACTAGAACTCAACGAGCGCGCGCAAGAAGCAGCATGGGAGGTCTGGAAGGCAGGCGATGTGGGGCGGCCTACGTTCCCGGATGGTGAGAATCGGTTCTCCGTGGACCTCCTGCTCAAGACCCCTGAGATGTTCAGGTTCTTCTTCTTCGAGAATGAGAGCGCATTCGTCTACGTCAATGAGCAATTCTCGCAGCACGCCAGGTCATTTCCGCAACAGAGCATCTTCATTACTCCCACGGACGTGACACACGACTTCGAGCACAATCTGGCTCAGACACTGCGCTGCTCGACGGTATACGAAAGCGCGCCCGTGCGGAAGCTTGTGCTGAAGCCCGAGGCGAGAGCCTCCGCACTGCGATCACTTCGCGAGCGGAACATCACCGCCGCCACGCTCTTCCCGGGGCCTGAAGGCATTGCTCGTCTCTCTCGCATGGCCATCGATGAGGTGGTGGAGAAGGCTGCAGAAGAGGGGGACAGTTCCATCGCTGGTGATCGCCCCAACCC
>JALGSS010001009.1 GCA_029821745.1 Candidatus Zipacnadia bacterium | reverse complement strand
GCCTTCGACACCGCGACCTGGGAAGAGAGACCACTCGACTACGCCGAGGGTGTCGAGATCGGCTGCGCGGGCGAGGTCCTGATCGTGCACGATGAGTTTGCCTTCTGGCTCGAGGCGTCGTCCGTCGATGAGTACCTTGCTCGCACCACCGACGCCGGTGACGCAACCTTCACCAATCACGCAAAGCTCCGAGAGTGGTGCGGAGCCTGACGGAGAACAGACATCCAAGACCGCCCCGAGCGCGCCCAATCCAGCCTGCGAGGTACGCATGATGGCGAGCAAGAAGACGTCTCGCGGCAGCAAGACCACCAAGAAGACCGTCCGCGTCGCGATGGTCGGCGCGGGGAGCATGGCCAACAATGTCCACTACCCGTCGCTGGCGTCCTTCAAGGATGTGAAGTTCGCGGGAATCTGTGATCTGGACGAGACGCGCCTCACCGAGACCGCCGACAAGTGGGGCATTGATAAGCGCTTCACGGACTACCAGGCGATGATCGAGAAGACCGCCCCGGATGCGGTGTACGTCATCGGCCAGCCGGAGTACATGTACGCGATCTGGCTCTGGTGCCTGCAACAGGGCCTGAATCTATACATCGAGAAGCCCATGGGCATCACACTGCACCAGGCACGCGGGCTGGCGATCACTGCCGAGGAGAAGGGCTGCATCACACAGGTCAGCTTCCAGCGCCGCACGTGCCCCATGGTGGTGAAGCTGCGCGACGCTTGCCTGGAGCGCGGACCGATCACCCACGCCGTCTGCGAGTTCTACAAGTGTAACGTCGAGCCATATTTCGGCGCTCGTGACCACATGATGGACGACGGCGTCCACGCCATCGACACTTTGCGCTGGATGTGCGGCGGCGAGGTCATCGGAGTCGATTGCGTGACTCGCCGCGTCCAGGTCCCGGACATCAACTTCATTGCCGCCACACTACGCTTCGACAATGGAGCCACGGGCTTCATGGTCAACAGTTGGACCAGCGGGCGGCGCATCTTCCGGGTGCAGATGCATGCCCCGGGCATCTGCGCGGAAGCCGAGCACGAGGGCAAGGGCTACCTGTACGCGGACGGCGACACCGAGGGCACAGAGTTCGACACCCGCGAGGTCTCCGGAAGCGAGGAGTTGTTCGTCTTCGGCGGCTTCCAAGCCAAAAACCGCGAGTTCATCGACGCAGTCAAGACGGGCAAGCAGCCCGCCTCCAACTTCTCGGATGCAGTCAAGACGATGCATGTGGCCGAGACGATGCTGGCCAAGTCCCTGCTGGCCGAGGCCTGTGGATAGTGGCGGTGCCCAGAGACTCACTTGAATAGCTGCGGGGTAGCGAGACCAGTACCCGGTCTGTATGACCGGGGCCCCACAGGGCCGTTCGGGCATTCTGAGCGCATCCGTGGGGCCCCGCCGATTGTACGACATCGGCACCCCACGGCTAATTCACGTTTCCCAACACAATATAGTGGTTGTGTTGAGGAAGCGTAATCATGGGCACGGGGTGTCGTCCCGCTCTGCGGGATGCGACGGGGCTCCGTGCAAGGCGACAGGCGGACAGGATTGTCCGCCCCACCGACAGCCATGGTGCGCGTCGGCCACGACGCGCTGTGACACCCCACGGCCATGCGCGATGGGTTTTTCAATACAATATAGTTGGCGGTACCATAGCCCAGACAACGGGAGGGCATCGCATGAATTGCTGCACCTTAGTCGCCACAGTGATGGGAGCGCTGATCGCGACTCACGCCTTCGCGCAGGACCCGGCGCCGCTTGTGGTGTGCGACTTCGATACCGTGAATCAGAGATGGCGCTCGAAGTTCAGCAAGCACGAGGTGGTTGAGGTCGAACGGGATGGCGTCAAGACCCGCGCCGTGAGCCTGGCCCACGATCTGTCCCAGGCCCCCAACTACGACTGGCTACGGGCCATGGTCCCAGGCGGCGTCGATGTCAGACCCTACAAGTACCTGAACGTTCAGGTCTGGTCCGACGACAACGGAGCCAGACTGACGGCAATGATGATTCAGGTGCGCCCCGATGGAGAGGGCGGCGCA
>JALGSS010001008.1 GCA_029821745.1 Candidatus Zipacnadia bacterium | reverse complement strand
CCCGAACATGGCCCCGAGGTAGCTGCTCGCCTGGGGCAAGGTTTCGGCTCGGAAGAAGACCCAGGTGATGAGCACAACAGCGAAGGTGGCGAGAGTCTGTAGCGCTCCGGGCAGACGGCGGTAGATGGTCTGCTTGCCGTTCCAGCGCTCCAGAGCGAGCAGCGTCCCGTGGACCGCGCCCCAGATAACAAAGGTCCACTGCGCGCCATGCCACAGACCGCCCAAGAGCATCACGATGGCGAGATTGGCGTACGTGCGGCGGTTCCCGAGCCGATTGCCTCCGAGAGGAATATACAGATAGTCGCGCAGCCAGGTGGACAGGGATATGTGCCATCGGCGCCAGAATTCCGTGATGCTTCGGGACAGGTAGGGCAGGTCGAAGTTGCGGCGGAACTCGAAGCCCAACATGAGGCCCAGGCCGATGGCCATGTCCGAGTAGCCACTGAAATCGAAGTAGATCTGGAATGCGTAGGCCGTGACACCCGCCCAGGCATCGTACCAGAGCAGAGCACCCGCTCCGAAGGCCGCGTCGGCCACCTCACCCATGGGGTTCGCGAGCAGAATCTTCTTGGCGAGGCCGAAACCGAAGAACACGATCCCCCGAACGAACTTGTCCACGGTATGGGAGCGTTGGCGAAGCTGCTCGGCGAGGTCGCGGTAGCGCACGATAGGCCCGGCGACAAGCTGGGGGAACAGCGCCACATAGCAGGCGAAGTCCAACAGATCCCGGGCCGGCCGCGCTTCGCCGCGGTATAGATCGATGGAGTAACTCATCGACTGGAATGTGTAGAAGGAGATCCCCACCGGCAGGAGGACTTCGTAGACTTGCACGCCCTGCTGCCCAAACAGATCCATGATGTAGTTCAGGTTCGTCTGGACGAACCCCAGGTACTTGAAGAAGCCCAGCAGGCTGAGATTCACGATGATGGACACAGCCACCGCGAGCTTTCGCTGCCGGGCAGGCGGCAAGTCCGGTCCAGCCGGCGGATCATCCGCGAACCGCCGCAGCTTCCATTCACCTACGATGAACTTCCCGCAGATGTAGTCCACGAGGGTCGAGAACAGCATCAGGAAGACGAACCAGGGGTTGGCCCAGCCGTAGAAGACGTAGCTGACCAGGGCGATCAGAAGCTGGCGCCATCTGACCGGGCACAGGTAGTATAGCGCCAGCACCAGTGGCAGGAAGTAGAAGATGAAGATATGCGACGAGAAGACCATTTACGGTAACCTGATGGGTTTCCAGGGCGCCCAGTAGTCGAAGAAGTCGCGCGTGACGACCGTCCAGATAACGAGGCGCTTCGATTGGATCGCGTCGTGACCGCGCCGGGCCAGACGGCCGCGAATGCGCGGGCCGCTGCCCTGGGCCATGATGAGATCGACAGGTGCGCCGAGCTCGCGGGCAAGATGCGCCGACAATCCCGCGTGCTTGCAGTCTTCGAAGTGGAAGACCCCGGTGAAGCTATCCCCGAGCATCACGATGGGGCTCTCGGGATCATCCACGTAGAGTTCCCCATCAGGCTTCACAACTTGCTGGGCCTCGAGGGACATGGGGCGATACGCAAGGCTCTCCTTGTCGGTGAGCATAGCGCAGATGTCGCCCTGCCGCGTGCACGTAACGGGCTTGACGGAGTAGGCCACCGAGGCGTCGGCCATCCGCGCATACCACGCGTAACGCTTGACGCGCTCCGCGATAGCCTTCGCCGCCAGCCTCACACCCCGGTTGGTCCAGTGGGTATCAAGGGGCATGTAGAGGAGTTCATCCCCCGTGTCGCGCTGATCCAGGAAGGCCGGGAGCAGGTCCACGATCTCGACGCCCGCTGCCGCAAGTTCCTGCATCAACTTCCGGCCGTACGGCGCAACGTAGGGCCTGCCGCCCGGCGGGGCCTTCTCGGAGACGCGTTCGGGGTAGACTTCGGCCTTGGTGGGAATCGGCACCAGGAGCAGGTCTATCCCCCGGGCCTGAAGTTGCTTGTGGAAGTCGATGATGGCCGGGTAGGGATCGCGGCCATCGGTCTGTTCGCGGAGATCCCCCGACACGAGG
>JALGSS010001007.1 GCA_029821745.1 Candidatus Zipacnadia bacterium | reverse complement strand
CTCTTGGCCGACACTCTCGTGTCCGGCGGGTCCGGCCTTGCCACAGGCCCATGTCCGCTTCCGTTGCGGATCGCCTCACGGACCTGCCCGCGAGAGACCTGCTGACAGCGGCACGTCATCATCGCCTGGGCGCCCGGCCACGGGTGATTATTCCGGGATCCGGGCTTCTTTGGCCTGCTTGATCGCGGCGTCGGCATCGCCGGATTTCTTGAGAACCGTCGCCCTGATGATCTTGTCACCTACGCGGATATCATCGACGACATCCATGCCCTTGATGCACTGGCCGAAGGCTGAGTATCCGGTGGCAGATGTAGAACTGGCTGCCGGCGCTGTTAGGGGCGGCCGTCTTGGCCATCGACAGTGTCCCGCGCACGTGCTTGATGCCCTTCCCGGCTTCGTCGGGGATACGGAAGCCCGGTCCGCCGCTGCCATCGCCGCTGGGGTCGCCGCCCTGGATCACGAAGTTCGGCTCGACCCGGTGGAACTTCAGGCCGTCGTAGAATTCGGTCTCCACGAGGTCCAGGAAGTTCCCGCATGTGATGGGCGTCTTCGTCTCATACAACTCGACGTAGATGTCGCCCTTGTCGGTTTCCAGCTTAACCACCGAACCGTCGGCCTTGTCAACGATCGCTTGTTCATCGGTCACTGTGTCGGCCTCCTCCGGCTTTTCGCTGCCCGCCTTGTCCGCCGTCTCGGCGGAGGCGTCCGCGTCGTCCTGGGCTTGGCCGGCTTCATCCTGCGCGCCTTCGGCGGCCGCTTTCTCGGCGTCCGACCCGGTCTGCACTACTTTGCCGCGTTCCTCGTTGAGATGCGCGAGCCTGCCCTCATATTGCACGTCAGGCAGTGGGTTGTCGTCGCGATTCGACATGTTGTTCACCAGGATCATTGCGGCAACGACAACGGCCAGGACAGCGACTGAGACCCAGACTCGTTTGGTATTCACAGCGGTCACCTCTGCAGCGTCTCAACTGCTCAAGGAATGAATTGCACTTCGCTAGCAAACGCGAATCCGGCTTGCATGGTTCCGGACCCGTCCGGGGCCCGGCTCTCGGGGCTCCGTCAGCACTACCAGTATATAGGATAAACAGCCGCCGCTTCAACGGGCTTCAATGACGAGGGCCGAGAACCGGAAATCGGGTCGTTTTTCGCCCTTCTCCGGCTGGTTGACTTGGCTGCAGGCCGTAGTCTATAATCGCCTTCTGTAATGGGTTGTCAGGCCTATGAAGGCGTTGGTGGTGTAGCCCTTTGTTGCAGGCAATTGGGCGGAAGATCATCGCCTTTTTCGGTTTCTTGGGGCAGATCAGCCTGCTGCATCTTGAGACGGTCAGGGGTATCTTCCGGGGCAAGGCGGAATACCGCTCCACGATGGACCAGATGGCCCGCATCGGCGTCGAGAGTCTGCCGATAGCCGGGGTCACGATGGCCCTGTCGGGGGCGGTTCTTTCCTACCATGGGGCGATTGAGACAGGACAATGGGGCGTTGATCAGTACGCGGGCTGGTTAGTGGCCGAGATGATGTGCCGAGAGCTCTCACCGATTCTCGTGGCCTTCGTGGTCGCGGCGCGTGCGGGGTCGGCGATGGCTGCTGAACTGGGCACCATGAAGGTCACCGAACAGATCGACGCGCTCCGAGCATTGGCCACCAGTCCTGTCGACTACCTGGTGGCACCCCGGTACTTGGCTTGCCTCGTGATGGTTCCCATCCTGGTCTTCCTTGGCGATGTCATCGGCGTGACCGGTGGGTACGCGACAGCTCTGATTGAGCCTCAGATGAACGCCGGCGACTACTTCGCCTACATCCCCGGGCACCTCAAGTTCGTCACCGTGCTGGGGGGCGTTGCGAAGGCTGTGGTGTTCGGCATGATCATCGCCGTCATCAGTTGTCACCAGGGCCTGACGTGCGGGATGGCGTCGGAGGAGGTCGGGCGGGCAACCACGAAATCTGTGGTATACTGCATCATGCTGGTGTATCTGGCTGATCTGCTGCTGGCGCCCATCCTATTCAGCGGTTGATGGGGGACTCGGGGGCCCGCAAGACAGGCTGTGTGGGAAGACCAGATGCCCCCAGCCGCTGGTCGCTCAACGGCCCGGCTCTGGAACCGAAACGATATGACCGAGCACTCCGCGCCCATGATCGAGGTCCGCAACCTGTGCTATGAGGTTGGGGACCACCGTATTCTGCATGACATCAGCTTCTCCGTGGCGCGCGGCGAAGTCTTCGGCGTTATGGGGATGAGCGGCTCAGGGAAGAGCACGCTTCTCAAGATCCTGCTGGGCCTGCTTCCCGTCTGCGGCGGCGAAGTCCTCATCCAGGGGCAGTCGATCGTCGGGCTGGCCGAAGGCGA
>JALGSS010001006.1 GCA_029821745.1 Candidatus Zipacnadia bacterium | reverse complement strand
ACATCCTCGTTTTCGGGCCGCTCACCGTTGTTGAGTGTGGGCAAGTCACTGGACTTCAGGCCGACCTGCACGGCGTGCAGCAAGTCATCGCCATACCGCTCAGCGTCGAACCGCCCACGGACGTTCCCGAGATGCGAGTGGGTCTTCGGCGTGCGGCGCGCGATGCTCACGAGGACGTCATCAGTCATGATGTGCCCTCGGGGGCGATCCTGGCGCCGCGCTTCCTCTTCGCGCCAGGCGGCCAACTCGCGCAACACGGCCAGTTGCCGCCCGGAGAGCCGCCCCGCTCCCTTGACCCGCGCAAACTGGGCACGGGCGTCGCGCTCCTCATAGAGTTCCGGGTCATCGTACTGGGCCAGTTCCTCGCTCACCCAGGCCTCACGGCCGGCTTCCCTAGCGCGGGACAGCAGGATGTCCCGCGCCTGTGTCAGGTAACGCACGTCCTCGAGGGCGTACTGCACCTGCTGCGGGGTCAACGGGCGCTTGAGCCAGTCGCTCCGCGTCTGCCCGTCGGACAACTGCACACCCACGAGGTCGCGCAGGAGGCCATCAAGCGAGAGTGTTGATGTTAGGCCCACGAACCCGGCCGCGCAACGCGTGTCGAACACATTCGTCGCGCTACCCCCGCAGTTGTGCCTCAGGATCATGAGGTCCTGCTGCGCATCATGCAGTATCTTCACGACGCCCGGATCGGCCAGGAGCCGACCGAGGGGCGTCAGGTCCCCGATCCCGGGGGCGTCGATCAGGTGGCATTCATCCCTGTTGAAGGCGACCTGGACAACCCCGAGCCGCGCGTAGTAGGTGCGCTCCCACACGAACTCAGTGTCGATTGCGACGTAGCCCAATTCAAACCCGCGCTCGACGAGGGCGATCAGGTCTTCGGTACGGTCGATCATGCGTGATTCCTTCTGCGCCTGCATCCGTGACAGCGTCGATGTGGTGGCACAATACTGCAGGCCATTGTAGCACGACACCCCACTCGCCCTCACCCCCATTTGCCCGTGGGCTCAACGGGAAGGCATTGGCGTCTCCACAGACGGCGCAGAGCGCCTCAGGAGGAAAGTCCGGGCCGCGCGTGGAACGTCCACCCAACTCGTCGGACCACGCAAAGGAGCGTGCTTGAGCTATGGACACCATCTGGTTGGCGACTGCCCTGTTTCTGGCACTATCAATGGCCGCGACCGGCTACGCGGACACTGAGGCGAACGACACGGGGGAAGACGCCATTTTCGCCCGCTCTCTCGTGTCCATGGGCGACACTGCGAGGGTTCAGAAGGCGCTCGCAAAGGCCCGGCGGGGTGAGCCGGTGGTTGTATCGGTGATCGGCGGGTCCATCACCGGTGGCGCAGCGGCCAGCAAGTCTGAGAACCGTTACGGGAACCGGATCGCCAAATGGTGGCGCGAGCAATTCCCCCAGGCGGAGATCAAATTCGTCAACGCGGGCATCGGCGCGACTGGGTCCAACATCGGCGCGCACCGGGCTCAGGACCACCTGTTGAAGCACAAGCCGGACTTTGTGGTCGTCGAGTACGGGGTGAATGACCCGAACAGCGAGTTCGCCGCGGAGACACTCGAGGGTCTCGTGCGCCAAATACTGAAGCTGCCGAACCAGCCCGGGGTCGCCTTGCTGTTCACCATGAACCGCGCCGGAGGCAATGCTCAGGAGTGGCATTCGAAGATCGGGCGCCACTACGCGCTGCCGATGGTCAGCTTCCGCGACGCTCTCTGGCCCGAGATCGAGGCGGAGCGGATCAAGTGGGAGGATGTTGAGGGAGACGAGGTGCACCCCAATGACCGGGGCCACAAGTATTGCGCTGATTTCGTTACCGCCGCGCTGGCGACGATCCTGGCCAAGATGCCCGAGGATGCGAAGTTGCCGGCCATCAAGCCGATGCCCGCTCCCCTGATCAGCGATGTCTTCGAGTATGCAACGCTGTTCAACCAGACGGCCATCGCACCCACCACGAACGAGGGATGGACGACAGGCGAGGCGTGGCCCTTCGGCCCGTGCTGGGAGAGCGAGACGCCGGGAAGCGTGCTGGAG
>JALGSS010001005.1 GCA_029821745.1 Candidatus Zipacnadia bacterium | reverse complement strand
CGGAACCTGCCCCGGCGTGGTGATCAATGACTGGCCCGCCATCGAGACGCGTCTTGTCATGATCGCCGTCAGCCAGGGGGCGTTCAAGGTCATCGACGAGGACTACTGGAAACGCGTCATAGGCGAGCTCGCGGCGGTGAAGATCAACGCCGTCATGCCCTACTTCGAGGGGGGCACATTCTATTATGAGAAGTATCCGTTCGTGGGCATCAAGGGCCCTGACGGTTTCACCAAGGACAAGGGCAAGAGCCTGAGCGAGTACGCGAAGCAGCACTTCATGCAGATCATCCCCCAACAGGAATCGCTGGGGCATTCAGGGAGCCTGCTCACCCACGAGGAACTCAGCGACATCAAGGAGAGCGGGAGCGTGTTCTGCTCGTCCAAGGAGAAGACCTTCGAGTTCCTGGGTGACCTGTACGACGAGCTCACGGAAGCGTTCCCGAATGCGGCGTACATCCACGTCGGAGGCGACGAGTTCACATCCGGCTTCGCGAAGTGCGACCTGTGCAAGAAGCGTGCGGAGGAGATCGGGGAACCGGGCTTGTACGCCGAGCACATGAACCGGCTGCGCGACATGCTCAGGGATCGCGACCGTGGGATGATGATCTGGTGGCATGAGCGGGGCTACACCGAACAGGCTGCGGACAAGCTGCCCAAGGACATCGTCGTTTTCGACTGGCACTACGGCAACCAGAAGAGCTACCCGACCCTCGCGCGGCTGCAGGGCCTCGGCTTCACGGAAGTCTGGGCCACGCCCGCCGTCACTCGCTACTACGGCGGATCCAACGACTGGGACAACACCTTCGGGAACATCAGCGGGTTCCTCGCGGAGGGCGCGGAGCGCGGCGTCCCCGGCGAATGCACCTGCACCTGGGTCCACGGGATCTGGGGCGGCCGCAACCTGTTCGAGCTCAACCTGTATGGGGTAGTGTTCAGCGGGAACTGCGCGTGGAACCCCGGGGCCTCCGATTACGCAGACTTCCGCTGGCGGTTCGGGCGGCACTGGTTCGGCCTGCAAGGGGACGATGTCGAGCAGCAGGTCATGCAGGCAATCCATGCCCCGTATGGCGACCGCGCCGACCAGAAGTTCTGGTCGAACAACCGCATGATGGAGCCCGTCCTAGCAGAGCCACTGTGGAAGACGGCGGAGGCCATCAAGAAGAGCCCGGAGATGG
Source organism: Candidatus Zipacnadia bacterium (assembly GCA_029821745.1). Taxonomy (GTDB): domain Bacteria; phylum Armatimonadota; class Zipacnadia; order Zipacnadales; family JABUFB01; genus JALGSS01. The sequence continues at coordinate 1,603 of JALGSS010001005.1, read as the reverse complement.
TCGAGGGGGCGAAGCAGCTTCTCAAGTACTGCCGCAGGGCCGACCGGGTGCTTAAGAAGTGGCAGAGCACGGCCGCGCGCAACCAGGTGAGTGCGGAGTTCTACGCCCACGATGTGCACATTCACGCGACCCTCGCGCGGCGCATCCTCGCCGTCGACGGACTCGTCAATGCGTATGCGGAGGCGAAGAACCTGGGGTTCGCGGAGCTATCCGACCAGATTGGCCCGTCGATTGAAGACCTCCGCCGTCTCAGCCGTGACTACCAGCGCATTGATGACATGTTCAAGCGCTCAGTGCTGGAAGCCGGCGGCGGCGAATCGGGCTGGGGAGGGTGGTTCCCCTTCGTCTCCGGCGGCGGCGTTCAGTTCCGCGTGCAGGAGGGCAAGGCGCACGTCGACAAGCAGGTCGCGCATCTCAAGCGGATCATGGGCACGGGCCGGCTTCCGGAGGATCCTTTCGTGCGCTGAGCCGGCCCGGCCGGAGCGATCCATTGGCGCCAATGGGGAGTCTGTTGAGAAACGCGAACTAGCCGTGGGGTGCCGAGATGCCGCACAATCGGCGGGGCCCCACGGTGCCCGTATCACGTCTTTGCCGCCCCTGCGGGGCCCCGGTCACTGTGCGACGTGACCACCCCGCAGCTAGACGAAGATTAGCCGTGGGGTGCCGATGTCGCACAATCGGCGCGGCCCCACGTTGGCGTTTTCCGACACGGCCCGTGGCTCGCCCTTACCAGGCGAGCCATTTCACCGCGTTGATGAGGATTCTCAGCTCATCCCCGGCCGGCTCGACTTCTAGGTCGCCATCGCCAAGGCCGGTGCACATGCCATTGGCGACATAACGCCCCTCACCAATGTCGGCGACTGCCAGCACCGCGTTGCCCTCAGCGTCCCGGAGGACGACATCCATGGTTCCCTTCACCACGACGGGAATGTGGTCCACGTAGGTGGTCGAACAGCGCCCCCACATCCAGTCCCTCCGCGATGGGGTGCGCGAGGGTAACGCGTGCCTGCTTCAGCGCCGCACGATCCGGCCCGCCGGTGCACACGTCCGCGAACAGCGCCGGGTGTTGGCGCATGCCGACGGCGTCATGGGTCAGCATCAGCCCGCCACCGCGTTTCACGTACTCCCGGCACAGGTCCAGAGCGTCCACGTACGACGTCAGGTGGTCCGCGTGCCTCTGGGGGATGATCACGGCGTCGCACGCGTCCAGGTGCGCCTGGGTGATCCGATACAGTCCCTTCGCCTCAATCCCCGGCGCGTGTTGAAGCACCGCGAGAATCGCGCTCGCCCCGTAGCCGCCCATCACGACGCCTGCGTGGATGCCGTCCGTCTCGAACACCGGCGGCTTGGACTGGGCGCGATGCGCGGCAGCCTCCGCGTCCGTCAGGATATGCCAGGATGGGCTCCGGAGCATGAAGGGGCGCTCGCCGCCGTCCTCAAGAATGGCCCTGCCCGTGACGAGCCACTGATAGTAACCGCCTGGGTCGCGGCAGCCAGTAGCCTTGAACAGCCACCGGTTGCTCCGCACCGTGAATTCCCGCCCGGGGTCAACGGTCACGCCGTCGGTGGTGACCACCTGGCAGCGCGCGACGAGTCTGCTCAC
>JALGSS010001004.1 GCA_029821745.1 Candidatus Zipacnadia bacterium | reverse complement strand
GAGGGCCTTCTCGCTCAGAGTGCCCGTGGCGTGGTCGTATGTTGCGCAGTAGGTGGGAACGCCGGGAGCCGGCTCGTCCGGGTTCGTGACCTCGCCCCAGACGATGTGGGTCTTCCCGTCACGGGTTGCCAGAGATCCGGGGCCGCCGGAGTGCTGGCAGGACCCGATGCACAGGTCGGAAACCACGATCGGCTCGCCCAGCTCGATCTCACCGTCACGCTTCTCAGGCACGAACAGGAGCAGGTCGTTGACGTTCGCCCAGCGCCCCGCGTGGTCCGCGGTCTTCCGGTACACGAGGATCGGCGGCGGAGCGTCGAGAGTGTTGTGACCGGTGAACTGCTCAATGTCGAAGCTTCCGCGCGGCAGTTCGTACAACTGGTACTTCGCGCCTTCATCGGCGCTGTACATAAGCAGGCTCTGTGTTCGCTTCTTGCCGTCATCGCCGGAGACGATCGCCTGCAGGAGGCTGTAGATGCCGTTGTCCTCGTCGAAGGCGATTTTCGCTCCGAGGAACCCGCCGCCGCCGTACGCGCCGTGGTACTTCCCGTACGCTTCCTCGATCGTGGGAACGAAGGGGCGCCTGACCCAATCGCCTTCGTCGAGGAAGGTGATGGCGCTGGTGTGATACAGGCCCTCGTTGCGGTCCCGGATGAATGCGCGGTTCTGCCGGTCGAAGTACACCTCATTGGTCTCGTACTCGGGCGCGTAGCCGAACTGGACGTTCTCGTGCTCGTAGCGCCGCAGGACGATGGGCATGTCCAGAGGTTTCGCCACCGGTGACTGCCCCACTCGCACCTCGATGCCCATGCTGGACGCGAGGGTCGGGTCTGTCTGAGCTCTCGCGAGCAGATACCCCTGCAAAACGCTCCCCGGCTCGGCGTCCTCCGGGACTGTCACTCGCACCATGGCGGTCCGGCTGCCATTGGCCGTGAGTTCGACGGGCGGAGCCGGCTCCACGAGTTCGCATTCCAGACCATCCGTCCCGGCGGTCTCCAACTCGAACGCGTCCTCGTTCCCGGTGGTGTTGCGCAATGTGCACGGTACCTGTGCGAATTCCCCGGGCGTCAGGTATCGCACGGTGCGCCGGGGCATCAGCATCCATTTCGTCTTGCCCGGGTCAAACCACGCGTCTCGGGCCATCGTCCAGTGACTCACGCCCTTGACCTGGATCTTGACGTCCATCTTACCGATGTCGAAGGCCCACAAGCCGTCCCTCGCGCCGACATCGGCCGGAACGGTGTAGATGAGGTCCTGCCCGGCGGTAACGAGATCGAAGGTCTGCACCGTGTCGCCCGCGGCATCGAGAACCGCCATGGTCTGCTTGCCGGGATTGTGGAGCGCTTGCGCGGTGATCTCGAAGCCGCCGTCCGGCGGGGCGAAATACACCTTCCCCGACAGGCCCCCGTCATTGAGCACGATGTTGGTACTCTGGACCACGTAGGCGTCGCACGATGTCCGCAGGCCGAACATGTAGTCCTGCGAGGCCCCGCGACCGTTCACATGAAGCTGGTACACCCCCGGCGCGTCACACTTGATGGTCGTCGCGGCGGATTGGAGACGCTTCGAGGTGCCGCCCTTGCCTGCGTTCCCGTCGTCCGGGATAGACAGTGTTGCCACGAGCCGGCGCTGGGGGTCGAACACGCGCCCAACAACATCCTCCGCGCCGTCGTAGATATTCAGGTCGCGCTTGAAAAGCCGCAAGTTCAGTTCGCCGGGTTCGACGAACAGCAATACTACGGTGTCCGCTCGGATCGCGGGCGGCAATATCCCCGCCTCCGCAGCCGTTGTGCCTGCTCCGAGCGCGATTGCTGCGATGAGTGCCCATCTTGCGGCTGAATGTCGGACCATTGACGGTGACCTCCGGGCACGGTCTCGTACGCGAATCCCCCCGACATGGGGTATCTTACCCCGACACGTCGTCAGTCATGTATATAGCTCACAAGCGATGCTTCCGGTCCGGGAGCCACAGCCTCCGCGCGCTCCGATTCAGTCAGGCTCCCAGCTCTACGGCCTCATTCGCGGGAACTCGCCCTCGGGATTGCCG
>JALGSS010001003.1 GCA_029821745.1 Candidatus Zipacnadia bacterium | reverse complement strand
GACCTGATCAGTTGCGCCGATGATGTCCATGCGGCCGGCGATTATCGCGTTCACATGGAGTTCCCCCCCGTGGGGAGAGTGGCTGGTTCCGAGCACCGATCAAACGCCGCTGGGTCGCGCCGCCAGCACTTGGGTGCGTGACCGCAGCCCGCAGGATACTCCGCGAGACACACTCTACACTACCAGTTCGACATATCCTTGGTTTATCCCTCGCGGGGGCGCGCGAGCTTCTTGCGTGCCGTCCAGAACGGCCAGAGACGCCTCCGGGGAGGCGCCTCTGGTTTGAGTTGTCGGTGGCTGCGGCGGGCGGAACGCTCTGCGGGGGCCCGGTCATAGAGACCGGGTACCGGTCTCGCTACCCCGCAGCTAGATAATTGACATTCCCGACACAACCCAAGTGGGCGGCCCTACACGTCCAGCTTCCAGGGCTTGCGGATCCGGAAGGGGCGCCTGAACTTATTCGACAGCTTGCCCTGCTCCTCCAGATGCATGAAGCAGGCACGCTGGCAACCCCGGGCGCCGCAGATCGCCCCCGGATGATGGTAGCTCTCCCACCCCGCAGTGCTGTAGGGGGTGTTGCGGGCCAGGCCCCATGCGCCCCCGTACTGCTTGAGCATCTCGGTGCGCTCGGGCCCCGGAGGCATGGCCCGCAGCTTCTCGATGCCCTCGGCGAAGTCATCGGGAAGGAACGGGTTGTACTCGGCCGTCGCGGAGGCGAACCCGGCCGAACAGCGCTCCACATCCATATCGCTCCAACTGATCTCCCGGCCCTCGATGGGGATCGTGACGGCCTTCTCGGCGGGGAGGGCGTCCAGCGGACAATTGGAGACGCACAGCTTGCAGCCGTCGCACAGCGTGCCCGGCTCCATGAGCGGGTCGGGCTCGAGTTCGGCGTCGGTAATGACGAAGGCGAAGCGCTGGCGAGGACCGAACTCGGGGGTCAGGAAGACTTTGCTCCAGCCGATCTCTCCCATGCCGCAGATATAGGCGGCGATGCGGAAATGCAGAAAGACATCGGGGCGCGGATAGCCCTCACGCACCGGGGTGCCGCGATTCGTGCCATAGCGGACGGCGGTGTTCTGGTAGAGCACGGCCTCGTAGCCGCTGTCTTCCAGAAGGTCGCCCACTCCGCGCAGGGCGATGGGGGCGTACACGTCGTTGATGTTCGCGTAGCCCATGGAGGGCAGACCGGCGAAAAAAGTGCCTTCCTCGATGCCGCGGTATAGCCCGCGATGGACCCGGAACCCCAGGCCGATGATCGACTTGGCCTCCGGGAAGATATAACGGGGGTCGCTATCGAGGGGCGCACCCTCAAAGCGCTCCATGTTGCCGATCCCCACGAGGTCAGCGCCGGATTCTCGAGCCCAGTCCTTGACGACTTGTGCGGTGAGCATTCTCGCGCTCCTTGAGTTTCCCTACAAAGCCGGTCGGGTGGATTGTGGTATGGCGACACAACGGTCTGACATCGGCGGAATGACGGATGCGACGCGACATGTCCCTGCGGGCTACCACCATTTGGGGCGACGTCGGAAGGGTTGTTCGAATTGGTTCTTGAGGACCCCCCGCTTCTCGAGATGGATCATACAGGCCCGAAGGCAGCCTCGGCCCCCGCAAGTGGCCGGGAAGTAGCCCGAGGGCCTGGGGTAGTACTGAGCGGTTCGGCGATGGATCTCCTGGACTTCCTCGGGGGTGAGTTTCTTCTCGCCCTTGATGATCTTGTCGCCATCAGGCATATCGGCGAAGGCGTCGGGCGGCAGGAACGGGTTGGCATTGGCGACCGCGCTGACGTAATACCCGAAACAGGACCAGGCGTCGATATTGCTCCACTCGACCTCGCGGCCCTCGATGGTCACTTTCACCGTCTCGGTTTCGCTGATTGCATGTCCGGGGCACTCCGAGACGCACGCCATGCAGCGGTCGCAGAGCGTGGGACCGTCATAGATGGGGTCCGGCTCCAGAGGCGCGTCGGTGAGCATGAAGGCAAATCGCTGCCGGGGGCCGAATTCCGGGGTCAGGAAGACCTTGCTCCAGCCGATCTCGCCCATT
>JALGSS010000096.1 GCA_029821745.1 Candidatus Zipacnadia bacterium | reverse complement strand
ACGTAGACCAGCGTCGCCAGGAAGGTGAGTACGAGCATCACGGTGGCAATGGCCGCGGCGTAGCCCATGCGGTCGTCGCTGAACCCGCACGTATACATATAGGTGGCGAGGACCTCGCTGGCGTGGTTCGGGCCGCCCTGGGTCATGACCCAGTTCAGGTCGAAGATCTTCACCGAGCCCACGGTGATGAGCAGGGCGTCAATGGCCATGATGCGGCGCATGAGGGGCAAGGTGACACCCCGGAAGGCTTGCCAGGAGTTCGCGCCATCAATGCGCGCGGCCTCGTAGAGCTCGTCGGGGATGGCCTGCAAGCCCGCAAGCAGGACCATCATGTGGAATCCCGTGAAGCGCCAACAAGAAACGAAGATGATGGCGTAGATCACGGCCCAGGGGGGATCGGAGAGCCACCCACGGTGCTCGAACACAGGGCTGAGATGGACGAGAATGCTGTTCGCGGCGCCAAAGGACGGATTGTAGAACGTGGTCCAGATGAGACCCACCGCGACGATCGGGACCACGAAGGGCCCGAAGACCAGGGTGCGCAGGAAGCGGTGGGTCCGACTCGCCGTGCCGACCGCGACGGCCAGCAGCAGGGCGATGGGAAGCTGGATAATCAGGGACCACACCACGAACAGGAGATTGTTCTTCAGGGAGATGAGGAAGTACTCATCCTGCAGGAGCCGCGCGTAGTTGTCCAGGCCCACGAAGATCTTGACGGGGTTGACGGTGCTCCACGAGTAGGCGCTCAGAATACAGGTATGCACGATCGGGTAGAGGACATAGATCGCGAAGAAGAGCGCGGCCGGGGCAACGAGAAGATAGGGTGTCAGTTTGGATTGGCGCATCGATGTTGGCAAGCTCCCTGACCCTCCTTTTCCCCGGTTGCGCCCGAATCCCTTCCACGCGGGGAAGGAGTTCGGCTCGAAGGGCGGAAGTAATGACAGGGGAGTGGGCGTGCCGTTGAGGGTCGTGTTGGGAAAGGGCAATCATGGGCACGGGGTGTCGTCCCGCTCTGCGGGATGCGAAGGGGCCCCGTGCAAGGCGTCGCGCAGGCCCCGTGGGGCCCCGTCACACACACCGTGACACCCCACGGCCATGCGTCATTCGTCTCTCAACACAGCCTTGAACGTCCGCCCTCCGCTTGCTGTCGACAATGCCGGGAGGTGTCGCACCGTGACCAGGCGCCAGTGGATCTTTGCGTGTGTGGTCGTTTGCATCCTCGCCGCCTCGACTTGCTGGAGCCAAGCGGACAGACCAAGGCGGAAGATGATCGAGGCGCTGACGGCGATTGATGTGAGCGCCGGCGTCGACGACCTCGAGTACCGCGCCAGCCTGCCGTGGATGCTGTCGCAAGCCCTGGTATACTCGGGCGTGAAGACCAATTACGCCGAGTTCTGCGCGGTGAGCGGCTGGTCGGCCGAGTTCCACTACGCCCTCGACAAGGTCTGGCTCACCTACTTGACCTTCGAGAACCTGCCTTCCGGGCGCTGCTTTACCCGTGGCGTGCAGTTGTACGGCAAGCGGTTCTCCGTCTTCGGCTGGCCCAAGGCCGAGAACGAACAGGATCGCCTACTGGGGGCACGCGCCGCCTGGGAGTTCATCATCGCCAACATCGCCGCCGGGGTCCCGGTGCTCACTGACTACATAGACGGTGGCGTGCTCTACGGCTATGACGAGACCTTGGACGACCCGGCGATCTACTTCAGCACGAACGGCCCCGGCTTCGGCGCCATCAAGCGGTCCACCTTCAACGGCATCTTCCAGCGAGACCTGCACGGGTTGGCCGTGCTGGCCGACGATGAGTCCGGCCCCGCTGAGCGGACCATTTTCTTCGCTGTGCTGACAAATCTGCTGCTCAAGGCGTATGAACCCGAGTCCGACGGGGCGCCCGCTGGATTGGCCGCTATGCAGGCTCTCACCGGGGACCTGCTGTCCCAGCAGGTCGACTGGAAGGGCAAGGCGGAGTGGCTTTGCCGGCCGCTGGCCGAGCAATCCGAAGCCCGGTTGTGCACGGCGGTGTACCTGCGCCGGCACGCGGACCTGCTGGGAGACGCCGCGAGGCTGCATCTGCTGGCTGCTGCCGACCACTACGAGCAGGCGTTCAGGGCCTGGCGGGACCGGTGGGAGGCCGGCGCGCTGACCGACGGCGAGGAGGACGAGAGACCGGCGGACGAGTTGATCGCGGACACCGGGCGTCGCGAGGCCATCGCCGGGCACGTGTGCCGGGCGATGGGTGCTGAACTGCTGGCCCTCGGTGAGGTCGCCCAGGCCCTGGAGGCAGCGGAAGCCGTGGGGGAGGAGTAGCGCAACGAAAGCCCGCGTGACCGACTCCGGCAGCCCCAGGCCCGCCCGGCTCTACCCGCGGCGAATGGCTGAACGCCCATGACCTTCCTCAACCCGCTGCTCCTGTGGGGGATGCTCGGGGCCGGCATCCCGGTCATCATCCATCTGTGGGGCCGGCGGCGACCGCGCAGGACCCCATTTCCCTCGCTGCGACTGATTCGCGCAGGCCAGCAGCAACAGCGCAGCTTCTCCCGGCTGCGTGAGTGGCTCATTCTGCTGCTGCGGATGCTGCTGGTGATCCTGGCAAGCCTCGCGCTGGCCGGTCCGACCGTGGATTCGTGGCGCCTGGCGTGGCTGGCTCCCCCCGAACAGCGGGCGGTTGTGGTCATCGACCGGTCCGCGAGCATGGGCTACCGGCAAGGTGGCGAAACGAGCTGTGACCGGGCGAAGCGGGCGCTGAGGACCATCGAGTCGAGCCTGCCTGCGAACGTCACGCTGTCTGCCTTCACCCTCGACCGCGAACTCAAGCCCCTGAAGCCCGATGGTCGTGGCACACTCATTCCAGGCTCTGGTCGGGCGCGGGTAATTGAGCGGCTGAACCACGCTACCGAGAGCGTGGTCTGGGACTCTCGGTCACGGGTGTTCCTGGTCACCGACCTGCAGGAGAGCGGCCTGCGGGGCGAACTCGTCTCGCCCTTCGATCAGCCGCCGATTGTGGTGGACGTCGGCGCGGAGAAGCCGTCGAACCGGGCCGTCATCGATGCAGTGGCGAGCACCGTCTGCCCGTTGCGCGGCCGGCCGATCTCAGTGGAAGTCCGGATCAGGGCCTGGGGGCAGCCATCCGGGACGAAGCCGCCGGAAGTGACCGCGACGGCGGACGGGCACAGCGTTCCGGGCCAGACGGCGTCCGGTCAGGGAGGCTATCTGCGGGCGCGGCTGCAGGACACCGCGCGGACCAGTGGCGAGACCGCGTGGGAGATCGCGACCCCGCCGGATGCAATGCCCGTGGACGATGTCTACCACTGCGTCGTGCCGGTCCGTGACCGCCTGCGGGTGTCCGTCCTCACCGAGGAGTCCGATCCGCGGCTGTTCTCGCTGGCTTTGGACCCCGGCGGCCAGGCCGAGACGCGCGTCGAGGTCTCGGTTGACCGGCTGAGTGAGACGGGGAACCTGATCGATGCCGACGTGTACGTGCTCACGGACACACGAGCGTCGTCGCCGATGCTTCGTTCCGCGGCGACTGCGGCTGGAGACGGCAGAGGGGTGATCCTGTTCACCGGGCCGCGCACTGAGGTCTCGGCGGAGCTTCTCCGGGACCTGCTGGGCGCGCCGGTGCGCCTCGGGCCGACGGTCGCCGCCCCCGTTGACCAGCCCTTCAGATTGGCGGAGGTGGACACGCTATCCTCCGCACTGGCGCCCTTTGCCGCGCCACGTTCAGGCGATCTGCGGGCATTCAGCTTCAGACGTCGGCGGGAGATTGAGAACGGGGAATCAGCACGGGTGCCGGCGCGGTTCTCGGATGGGACGCCCGCGATCCTCGGGACGCTTCTGCCGGATCGCCGCTGCATCTTGGTCAACACCACCCTCGACGCCCGGTGGACCGACGCGCCGTATCAGCCGGCGTATGTGCCGCTGATGCACCGCCTGTGCTATGATGTGGCCGGCCCGGCGGCGCGCGTGTGGGTGGACTGGTTCGCGGGTGAGTTGATGCGCGTGGCAATGCCCCGGGGCGCTGATGGCCCGGCGCAGATCTCCGGTCCCGGTGGCCTGCGAGTCACCGTAGAGGCGAAGAAGCGACGCTGGGAGTTCGTCCCTCCAGGCCCCGGCCTGTACGAGGTGACTTGGCAGGAGAGTGGGGCAACCCGCACGGCGAGGTTCTCCGCCAACATCAGCCCTGCGGAGAGCGATCTCACGCGCATCGGGCCCGCTGAACTCCAGCGACGGCTCAAGGCCCCCCAGGCGGCCGTGGTGAAGGAAGGTGACCTCGCGGAGTACCTGCGGACCCACTCCCTCTCACGCGTCGGCCTGGCCTGGCCGCTGCTTGTTCTGGGCCTGATTGTGCTCATCGCGGAAACGATCCTGAGCGCCCCCGGCCGCATGACGGACGAGGAAGTGGAGGTCTCGACGTGAGCGGCACCCCGACCACCTATGTCGCCGTGAACCTGGATGCGCTGCGGCACAATGTCGCGCAGGTGCTGGCGCATCTGGCCGAGGGATCGCGTCTGTGCGCGGTGGTCAAAGCCAACGCGTACGGGCACGGCGCCATTCTGGCCGCCCAGGCCTGCGTCGAGGCGGGGGCTGAGTGGCTTGGGGTCAGCGAGGTGGGCCAAGGCGTGGCGCTGCGCGAAGCCGGGATCGACGTGCCGATCCTGGCTTTCATGCCTCCGCTAGAAGATGAGTTCGAGGCGCTGGTCACGCACGATCTCACCGCCACGCTGACCAGCGAGGAACAGGTCATGCAGCTTCAGCGCGAGGCCGAGCGCCAGGGGAAAGTCGGTCTGGGGCAGATATATGAGGACCTGGGTCTCGGGCGTATCGGGCCCAGCGACGGAATCATGGACATCCTCCAGGTCGCCGAGCCGTGGCCGCAGGTGCAGATCACCGGAGTCTACAGCCACTTTGGCCCGCCGGGGTCCGGCATGGAGCTCGACGTTGTCGAGTGGCTGGGCGACGGAGCGGGCCTGAAGCTATACTCCAACGGGCTGCGGGAAGCGGCTGCGCGGGTCACCGACCGCAGGCTGCTGCTGCACTTCGCCGCCAGCATGCTGTTTCTCGAGCGCCCCGACAACCACCTGGACATGGTCAGGATCGGGACGTTGCTCTACGGGCAGTATCCCGACCATACACCCGAAGCGCAGCGCACTCTGGACCTGCAGAGCACCTTCGAGCTGCGGAGTCACATCGTGGCGGCGCACACCGTGCCGCGGGGAAAGAAGATCGGGTACGGGGGAGAGTTCGTCTGCGCCCGGGAAACGCGAGTGGCAACGGTGCCTGTCGGCCTGGCGCATGGGCTGGGGGTCGTGCCTGAGTCGACGGCCAGGAGCCCGCGGTCCTTCGTGAAGGGGCTGGTTCGGGCGCGGATATCCCGCAAGGGGAAGACCGACCGGTTGCCCTACGCGCGCATCGGAGACCAGCGGGCCCCGATCATCGGGCGGATCTCGATGGATCAGTGCAGCCTGGACGTGACCGACGTCCCCGAGGCACAGCGTGGCGCCGAGGTGGTCCTGCCGGTCAGGCGGGTGACGACGAACCCGACGATTCCTCGCATCCCCCGGGATTTCTGAGCGATCAGCGTGCAAACGGAAAGAGCCGGCCCGAAGGCCGACTCCATGATTCGCAGCTTTGTTCGGTTCGGTTCGGTTCGGTCCGCTACCAGCGTTCGACAGACACACCTGAGCGCTGGCCGATGATATACGCGGTGCCGCCGGCGCGGTTGATGGCCTCGGCGACTTCCTCCTGCTTGCCGGGGGCGTAGGCGAACATCGCGCCGCCGCAGCCCGAGCCGTTCAGCTTCCCGCCGAGGGCCCCCGCCTCCATCGCAGCGTCGATCAACGTGTCCAGCATCGGATGGCTCACGCCGACCCCATCGCGCAACTGCACCTGGTGCTCGTAGAGCATCTGCCCCAGACGCTCGTTGTCGACCTCATCCCCCGAAAGCATGCACCGGGCTTCCTGGCACAGGTCGCGGTTGATGAAGTTCGCTTCGACGCGGCGGCGGATCTCCGGCTGCATGAGATCGAAACACTCCGACGCCTGTTCCATCGGTGTCGTCTTCAGGTCGAAGCCGGGGATCCGTTGCTCGAGGATTTCGACGCCGGCATTGGTCGCCTGACGCGACTCGCGCAGGGTGCCGGTCGTGTCCTTGGGCACGTGAGTGTCTCCCAGCACAAAGCCGCCGAGGGTGGTCGGGAAGGGCGAGACCGTGATCGGTTCGCGGCAGTCGATGTACAGCAGGTCTCCCACTGCCGAGGTATAGTGGTCCATCATGCCGCCGGGTTCATTGAACTCGCGCACCTCGGAGATGTAGCCCAGTTTCGCGATCTCGGTCGGGTCGTGCTCCAGATGGCCGTTTTGGGTGTTTAGCAGAAACGTTACCCAGGCGACAGTGAATGCTGAGGAGCTCGAAGTTCCGGCATTCATCGGGATCCTGCCGCAGACTTCGCAGTCGTAGCCCTGGTCGACCTCGAGGCCTGCGCGTCGCAGGACGTTCGTGACGGAATGCAGGTAGTCCCGCTTGTTGCGGTACGGGAGTTCCTGGGCACCGTCGAACTCGTCGTAGTCGGGCTGTGGTCTCTCGGCAAGGTCGGGCATCTTCACGGTGAAGACGCTGTCGTTGCGCGGGGTCCCTGTAATCTTGATGTCGAGGTCTATGGCCGTGGCTATGACCGACAAGCCCAGGAAGTCCTGGTGCTCGCCGAACAAACACAACCGCCCCGGCGCGGATACCTGAACGGGCATAGGAAAAGGTCTGCCTCCCAATCCAACAAATAACGAGGCCAAGAAGCGTATGCCCCGGCCTCGTCTCGACCTAAAGTCTACCGCCTTGATACCCCCCAAGTCAAGTCGCCCGCGCGGCTCGGCGTCGGCGCCGGCGGGCCCTCAGGGGCGGAAACGGGCCGCGGGAACAGCCTACGAACGCCACACGCTGAAGCCCCGAGCGGGTGGACAATCAGCCCCGCGAGTAGTACAATCGCCTGCAAGTCGGGGATGGAATCGGGGCTCGGAATTGTGGCCCGAAGTGGGGGCCGAAGTGGCCTTGACAAACGGTGTCGGCTTGTTTATATTGACCACCTGCCTAGGGATGTGGAGCGACGAGGTCTTCTCAATCGCCGCGTGGTGGTGGCGGAGCGGGAAACGATTCGGGGAGCCGTTAGCTCAGTTGGTAGAGCATCGGACTTTTAATCCGAGGGTCGCAGGTTCGATCCCTGCACGGCTCACCACGGACAATCCCCGTTTTTCAGGTGGCCCCTTCGTCTAACGGCTAGGACACCGCTCTTTCAAGGCGGCGGCAGGGGTTCGATTCCCCTAGGGGCTACCATCTGTCTTGACAACCAAGCCCTGGGGCGGGTAGCTCAGTTGGCTAGAGCGCATGCTTTACACGCATGATGTCGCAGGTTCGAGTCCTGCTCCGCCCACCAGTCGGCGAATAGGTTTGTGGTGGCGAGATAGCTCAGCTGGTAGAGCAACGGACTGAAAATCCGTGTGTCCCCAGTTCGACTCTGGGTCTCGCCACCAAAAAACTCATACGGCGGCACTGCTCACTGCGGTGTCGCGGGGAGCCAGCGTAGCTCAATTGGTAGAGCAGCGGAATCGTAATCCGCAGGTTATCAGTTCGAGTCTGATCGCTGGCTCCATTTCTTTGAGCACACAGGAGCAGGGCGCACCCTAGAAACTCAGCAGATTCGTGGGTGTCCAGTTGAGTTTCTCCAGATCACCCGGTTGCAGACGGCCCTGAGAGTGGCGCAGCGCGGTCGTCGTTCCTGCAGCCCGGGATTCCGGTCAAGCCTCTAACGCTCGTCGTGTCCGCGCAGCATACTTCACAGTTCCGCGTGTGGGAGGGTGTGCACTTGGGTCTCAGGAAGGCGGTCATCCCGGCGGCAGGGCTTGGCACGAGGCTGTACCCGGCCACCAAGTCCCAGCCGAAGGAGATGCTGCCGCTCGGGACAAAGCCCACCATACACCTCGTCGCCGAGGAACTCATCGGCGCCGCTATCGGCGACATCCCTATCGTTATCGGTCGCCACAAGCGCGCCATTGCCGACCACTTCGACCCCGCGGACGGAATCACCCCTGACGAATCTTGCGAGCAGTGCGCCGCCCTGTTCGACGGCTCTCTGGTCCGCTTCTTCTATACGCGCCAGTCGGCCCCGCGAGGGTTGGGCGACGCTATTGCCCATGCGCAGGGGTTCGTCGGCGACGACGACTTCTTGGTGGCGCTGGGCGACAGCGTAATCACCGGCCGGGAGCAGAGCTCCTTGCTGAAGCGGCTCCGCCGGGTGCATGAGGAGCGCTCGGCGGCGGCCACGATCGCTGTGCAGAGGGTGCCCGCGCGAGGCCGCCTCCAAGTATGGGATTGTGGCGTTTGATGGACTTTGCAGTGGTATTGCTATAGAATTGACCGACATCGTTGAGAAACCCGGGCCCGATCGCGCCCCAGCGATCTCGCGGTCTGCGCCAGGTACGCGTTCTCGCCGATCCTTTTTGAGGACTTGGCGAAGACACCACCCGGTCGCGGGGGCGAGGTCCAGTTGACGGATGCCATCCGGGCGATGATCGAGGATGGGCAGCCCGTATACGCGGTGCCGCTGGAGCCTGGTGAGAACCGCCTGGACGTGGGTAACTTCGAGTCGTATGCCCAGGCATTCATCCGGTCGATGCTGGAACACGAGGCCCTCGGACCGCGACTTCGTCAGTACACGTCTGACTTGCTGAGGAAGCTGACCGGGGACGGGTCCGACGACGAGAAGGACAATCCAGCCCCGGCGGCGAACTAATGAGCGGGTGGGTGCTGGGGACGCGCGAAGGCTTCCCGCAGCCCGGCCGGTGAGTTCGGGCTCGGGCCGGAGCTATTCCAGTTCAGCGCCGCGTGCCGGCACAGCCGGCGAGGCGGGCGAGCCAGGCAGAAAAGGAGTCCCGTGATGCGCGACATTGCCTCCGTCGTTGGCCTGAAGGTCATCTCCTCCACGGAGGGGCGCGAACTCGGATCGATCGCCCAGGTCGTGTTCGACCTGTCCAATGGTGATCTCGTGGGGCTGATCATCGACAAGGGCCCGTCTGAGAAGGGGATCGAGGCCAAGGATGTCTCGGTCATCGGCACGGACGCGGTAATGGTGGAGACGCACAAGGTCGCCCGACACCTCTCGGAGATCCCGACGCTGCTGGAGCGAAGGCGTGATGTCCGCGAAGGGCCGAAGGAGGTCATCAGCGCAGACGGCAATCGGCTCGGTGCGCTGGGGACGGTGTACATCAATCCGGCCGAGAAGAAGGTCTCCCGCTACGAGGTATCCGGTGGGGCCTGGCGAGACATCACTGAGGGAGCGCTGAGTCTGGAACCGGGTAACGGGACCGTCGATGGGCGCGACACAGTCGTCGTCCCGACCAGCCTGCTATCCGAGAAGCCGGCTACACCAGGCGGTCTGAAGGCACAACTGGCCAAGCTGGGTGATGTCGCACGAACTCAGGCCCGGCAGGCCGCCGAGAAGCTTGAAGAGAGCAACAAGAGCGTTAGAGAGAATGTGACCGTGGCAGCGGGGAAGGCCTCGGAGACGGTGGAAGCCTTGCAGCAGACCGAGGCGGGCGAGCCGGCCGAGCCGGACGAGACAGACGGCGACTCGTAGGACGCGAGCACCCGCACGCGACAACGACTAAGGATAAGGATGAAGAGTGCCACGGGTGGGGGAGAGTCGGACCGTGGCACCCCGCTATGCGATGTCCAAGCAACTGATAGACACGCTTCTGCACATACCGGACCTTGATGTGGAGACCGACGTCCCCATGTCGGCGCACACCTCCTTCGGTATCGGGGGGCCTGCCGACGCTTTGGTGACGCCGAAAACCAGCGAGGCCCTCGCCCAGGTCATGAAAGTGCTGTTCCGCGCGGGCGAGCGGCCGTTGGTCATCGGCAAGGGCACCAATATGCTGGTGCTCGACGGCGGCATCCGCGAGACGGTTGTCAAACTCGCGGGAGGGCTCGACCACATCGAGGTAGACGGGGACCGGATCGTCGCCGACAGCGGCGTTCGGCTCGCGTCTCTGTGCCGTGCCTGCGCCGACAACGGGCTGACCGGCATGGAGTGGTCCGCGGGCATCCCCGGCACCCTCGGTGGCGCCTTGCACATGAACGCCGGCGCGAACGGCGGCGAGATCGGCCAGTTCACCGAATGGGTGACCATCGTGACCCTCGACGGTGAGCTGCAGACATTGCGCCGCGACGAGATCGGGTTTAGCTACCGTTCGAGCAGCTTCCAGGAAATGGACTGCATCATCGCCCGTGCCGGATTGCGGCTTGAAGAAGCGACCCAGAGCGAGGTCCACGAGAAGATCTGTGGCGTCATCGAATCGCGATGTCAGAAGCAGCCGGTCGCTATGCCCAGCGCCGGCTGTGTCTTCAAGCGCCCTACCAATGACTATGCGGGCCGGCTGCTCGACGAAGCCGGGGCCAAGGGCATGCGCGTAGGCGGCGCAGTCGTCTCGCACAAGCACGCCAACTTCATCGTCAACGATGGCGATGCGACGGCTCAGGATGTGCTTGAGCTGATCGGCCTGGTTCGAGGGAAGGTCAAGGATCTGTTTGGCGTGGAGCTGGCGACTGAGGTGTGCGTGGTCGGCGAACCCCTGGAGACAGCAGCCTCCGTCGAGGCATCTCTCGTGTCTGAGGCCGTTCGGTAAGGGCCGGGCGATTGCCGGGGCCTTCTTTATCCGGAATGCGCTGAACAGCACGCGAGTCGCCCAAGGGTTCGAATTGGTATGGCGCGCGAAGAACCCCTGGGCTTGTCTATAGGCCTCTCAACACGTACCCATACGAGTCGACTAGTCTCAATCGCCTCGTCCCTCTTTGACCTGGCGCAAAGCACTACACATCAATCAGTTTGAGGGTTCCAGAAGGCGCGACTTGGTGCATCGTTCTTCTCAAACCTCTTGCCGTGCAGTGAATGTCATCGCGTGAAGAATCGCGCATTTGAGCTCAACAGCGATATATACGCGTTTGCCCACGAGCTCTCGCAACTGGTGTTCTCTCCACTGAGGAACGGTATCCACCGAATCACTTTGCCTGAACGGAACACAGTCGTCAAAAGAGAACCCCTCGTAGAATGCAATACTGCTATCGGGTTGGAGCTTCTGCTGATCATGTTCGCTCGGCTGTTCGATATCTTTCATGATCCCGAAGCGAGCAATCCCACAACTTGCGTTCACGTTGAAGGTCAGATCATCCTCCAGGAGCACCAATCTCCTTGTGAGTACGAGACCAGGGGCGCCGGCTCCCATACCTTCTATGCCGCAGAAGCCGTCCTTCCGGATTTTGTAGAAAGCGGCTCCGAAAGCACGACCGTTTTGTAGCCGAATCATTTCTGGTACGGCCCTGCTATGATGAACGTTGAAGCCGCGAGCAGTGAGAATATACTCGGTACCGTCGAGACTCTCGCAGATATCTACAATTGCAGTCTGAGCACAGCCCTGCAGCGGCGGAGTTGGCCGCTCAACAAGAGGACGATTGGTCGTGTCCATGAAGTGCTCACCATCATAGCTATAGACCAGTTCTGATTCCATGTAGCCGTTTATGCTCGTCTGAAGCGCTTCGTGGAACTTCATATGATACGGAACCGTTACTCCAAGGAAGATGCCGTCGTGCCACGCCGCAGTCATACCGTAGAGTTCTGTGATGGAGTCGTCGTCGTTGAAGCGTGGCCCTGGATGTAGGATGATTTTGGAGCCAGTCCAGTTTCTAAAGTCTCTAGTCGTTTTGAGTGCGATTCTTCTGTCTACATATGCAGCGCGATGTATCAAGCCGTATTCTCTGGTACGCGGATTGTAGTAGAGCTTATTCACCGCGTCGCTGTTGCCGCGTACTGCAACCATGTCGTGTTGGAGTTCCCAGTGCAGTCCATCAGCTGAGAATGCCACTTGAAGTTCATTCGATCGCTGTCCCCGCTGATTCCTCAGGTAGCACGTGAGCTTGTAACGACGGGACGGATCGCTCTCGAATTGGTCGTAGATGGGAAATGTCCTCATGCCGTGTTCGCAGGCATCCACGCCTCTATCCCTGATATCAATGACGTGTGCCGGATATCTGCTGTTGCCTGGTTTGATCTTCACCGGCTCAAATGATCGCAGGTCGTTGCTTTCGGATAGAGCAGTGAAGCAGTTGACTTCATTCAGAGGATCAAATCCGTTGTAATACAGACGGTACTTACCGCTTCCCTTGTCCGGTATGAGTGAACAAGCACATATGCCACCAAAAGCCGAGTCACAGTAGTGAGAGAAATGCTGCGGCGCAAACCAGCGGCGCATTGTGCTTGATTTGTATTTCAACCAGAAATCGTCAAAAAGGCAGAGCTTGACGCGATTATTGTCGTTCATGATTGGCGCCTCCCCAGATGAATGCTCTACGGCGGATGCGCCTGCGGCGAGGGCTACCCCAACACCGATGGTCGCGGCTTTGGTCAGGAATGAGCGGCGGTCGGTCATGGCCTCGCCTCCCGGATGTCGGGTGATCTGGGCTGATCGGGGCGGTGGTTGCGCGCCGGCCGCCGCCGAAGCTAGACGCTTCCGTCCCTCAGCATCTTCGCCCTGACGCTTCTGGAGCGGTCGAGGTAGTCCAGCCACGGCTCCAACTCGAACTCCGCCGTGATGTCTTCCACCGTGACGTCATCCATCAG
>JALGSS010001002.1 GCA_029821745.1 Candidatus Zipacnadia bacterium | reverse complement strand
GGACAAGCTTGAGCCGGGGCGGTCACTCGGGCAGACTTTCACGGTGAAGTCGGGCCATTTCAGCAAGGTCGAGGCCCGCACTCCCACGTGGTGGACAAAGGACTCGGATGCGACGCTTTCCCTGCGACGAGACGGCCCCGCGGGTGAGCTCATCGCACAGCGCCGGCTGGAGGACATCGCCGACAACTCGTGGCAGTCGCTGGAATTCGCGAAGCAGGGCGCCGGACTGTATTACCTGGAGCTGACGGACCCGGAGGGTGACGGTGGGTTGGTGGAGCAGTCGCGACAAGGCGTACGTCGATGGGCAAGGCTTCGTGGGCGGGAAGCCCGCGGAGGGCGTGGAGCGAGAGATGCGGGTGGCGATCACCCGGGGCATTGGCGACGCGGAGGTCACCGTGGCCCTCAAAGGCGCCGAACTCGAGTTCACGGCGGCAGTGCGCCCTCATGAAGGTGAGCAGCCGCGAGCCCACCCGCTGGAGATGACGGTCCGGTGGGATAACGAGGGATATGAGGTCTCCGATCAGACAGTCCCGTTCTTCCGGTTCCTGACCGACACGATGCGCTACATGCCCACACAGCAACTGAAGCGATGGACGCAGCGTGGGGGCCGATACGAGCTCTCCTTCGGGGGAGCGCGGTGGATCGAGGCCGACGGAACCGGGAACCACGACCTGCGGTTCGTCGGGAAAAACCTCGGGCTCTCATGGCATCTCGGCGGCAAGGAGACGATGCTGCGGTTCACGTCCGGCGCGGCGAACGAGGACGGGGCGTCGACGACGCGGGTCACGCTCCAGGCCCGGCCGCGGGAAGACAGCGTCCCCGGGAACTGGCCTCGATTCGTGATGCCCGACGCGCAGGATTCGGTGGAGGCCACGACCTTCCTCTACGAGCGTGACTTCACATACCCGCCTGTCTGGGGCCCCGGCGCGTGGCTGGAATGGAACCAGCTCGGCCGCGTGTGGCAGTTCAGCCCCCACCTGGGGACGCTGCGCCACTTCCTGCTGACCTACCAGATGAGTGAGGATGGGTACGTCCATACGTGGGGCGGGAATCCTGGGTGGCCCTTCCCCGACAACAAACGCTGGGACACGCGGCATTTCGACACCAATGCCCGGCTCATCCTGGGTTCCTGGCGGTTCGCGGCGTGGCACCGCGACGACGGGTTCCTCAAGGGCCAGGCTGAGCGCCTGCGCAAGGCCATGGAGTACCAACTGACCGTCCTGAAGGGTGCAGATGGACTGATCATCAGCGCGAGCAAGGACGTGAACGGCCGCCACGAGGGTGTGGGCAACAACTACTGGGACATCCTGCCCTTCGGCCATCTGGACGCCTACGCGAACGCGGTCTGGTACGCATCCCTGGAGGCCATGGCGCAGTTCGAGGAGATGCTGACTGCTATCGGGGGCGTGGAGACGACGGTACCCGCTCGCGCGCCGGAGTACTACCGGGGCCTCGCGATCAAAGCGCGGGATGCCTACAACGAGACCTTCTGGGATGAAGACGCGGGTCGCTACATCGGCTGCGTGGACATCGACGGCAAGCGCCATGACTACGGGTTCACCTTCGTCAATGTCGAGGCGATGGCGTACGGGCTGGCGAGTGATGAACAGGCCCGGCGCATCTACCACTGGATGGAGACGGAACCCACAAGCTCCGGTGATGCGGACACGTATTCGAAGTGGATCTTCGCGCCTCGGGCGAACACGCTCCACAATCCGCCGTGGAATCCCGAGGAGGGCAAGCTGTCCGACGTGCCCCAGGAGCCCTGGTGGCACTTCGGCTGGCGGGGCACGCCCTTCAATGACCAGTGCCAGGACGGCGGCGCGATTCTGTACACGAGCTACTTCGATCTGATGTCGCGGCTCCGACATCTGGGGGCAGCGAACGCCTGGGAGCGCTGGCAGGAGATCGTGGCACGGTGGCGGATGCCCGACCACCTGTGTGGTGGCACGCCCCTGTATCGGGGCGAGCATCCCCAGCAGATCAATGCCGGCGCCGTGGGCCTGGACATCCCGTTCCCGGAGAGTGGATTAGTCCCTTGCTGGCTGCTGTATGGTGCATTGGGAGTCGAGGCGACAGCGGAGGGTCTGGTCATTGCGCCGAGGCTGCCGGCTGAGGTCCCGCAACTGAGCATTGAGAACGTGGCGTATCGCGGGCTGCCTCTTAACATCGAGGCGACGCGCGAGCAGGTGACCGTATCTTGTGGGGCCCCCGGGCACGAATTCAAGTGGCAAGCTCCGCTGGGAGAAGAAGGACGCGTGGTGTTCACACAGCCCCCGGCCCCCGTGAGATTCCCGGATACGCCCTTGTGG
>JALGSS010000095.1 GCA_029821745.1 Candidatus Zipacnadia bacterium | reverse complement strand
CTTCCACGAGTACGAGGAGACGCGAACCGCGCAGACACCGGCGTGGAAACTGATCCGGCGGCATCCCGACGGACCGAACGAGCTGTACGACATGGTCAACGACCCAGGAGAGCGCGTGAACCTCATCGATCGGCCAGAATGCGCCGACGTGCAGGCTGATCTCGATGCCCGACTGACCGACTTCTTCGCCACACACGCGGATCCTGAGTACGATATGTGGGCGGGAGGCAGAACCAAGGCGGGGAAGCTGGTGTAAGCCTCAGAACTCCAGCGTTATCTCCCAGTGGTCGTTGCCGCCCAAACCGACCCGCTCACCCCGTCGCAAACTCCCCGTGGGATACCCGCGCAGTTGCTCTATCGGTGCCGAGAAAGGGCAGGACGGCCGGGCGGGGGAACCGTTCGTGTGGCGGGTAGCCTGTCAGCGTAGCTATGTGCACAGCTCCCGCGTGTTGTCTGCCCTATCGGCTTTCCAGTCCTCTGGAGGAAACTGCCATGCAGCCTCAATGCACCAGGCTCGCAGCCATCCAGCCAGCAGTACCGTCCGACCCCGATGAGCATCCGGCTATGGTGGAGGCGGCCTGGCGGCTGGCGGCGGAGGCGGCGGATGGAGACGCCGAACTCATCGTTCTGCCTGAGTACTTCAACGTGATGGGTCTTGACCGCGAACAGATGCTCCGGCGCGCCCATACGGCAACGGAGGTGGTAGAACGCGCTCGTGAGTTCTGCCGCCGCGCCGGCACATGGCTGCTACTCCCTGTCGTCGAGAAGCGCGATGGCTCATACTACAATGCCGCCCACCTGATCTCCCCCACGGGCGAGATCGCGCTGACCTACGACAAGACGCACCTGACCATCACTGAGAGACGCGATCTGGGTCTGACACCGGGGCAATCGTTCCCGGTGGTGGATACACCTTTGGGCCGCATCGGGATCATGACCTGCTATGATGTCTACTTCCCCGAGGTGGCTCGCGTGATGTTCCTGCAGAAGACCGATGTCATCCTGTTCCCCTCGCTCCAGCGTTCCGATACTCCGGAGCGCTGCATGTTGCTCAACCGGGTGCGGGCGATGGATGCCACCTGCCATCTGGTCCGGGCTTCCTACGGTCTGCGCCCTGGTGACCGGTACGAGCGGGGGAAAGCCTACGGGTGCAGTTGCGTGATCGCGCCTGATGGGGCGGTGCTGGCGGATGCGGGGCAGTACGAGGGGGTTGCCGTCGCCGATGTGGACCTGCGCACGCCATGGGCGCGCAACCGCTGCAGCGGCGCGGCCCCCGAGCCGGTCAGGGAGTTCCTCACGGAGGACCGCCACCCGGAGCTCTACGGGGCGATAGTTGGTGAGATCGCATTGCCATCTCCGGATGACGGATAGGGCCGATGGAGGTGGCTCTCGCGGGCAAGCCATCTGAACTGGGTAGTTGATGGTTACCATCCAGATGCGAAGAGGCCGCCCATCGCTCCAAGGGCGGCCTGCAATACTCGCGGATCTGATTGTCTCCCCACCCCAAGGTCGTACAGAACCACTATCTGGGCGGGTGTGGGTGTAGAGGCATGGGGTTTTGAGGAGCTTGTCTGGGCGTTCTGGGAGGAGGTAGTGAGGACGGCACTCCGACCGATAGATTCGGACGCCACGGTACACGCGCCAGAGGCAGCCAGATGCGCGGCCAGATTGCAGGTCATTCGTCCTTCTTGCCCAGGTGCAGCAGGCCGGCGTTCCAGACCTTCCAGTTGGACCCGTTGGTTCCGCACCAGACGGCCCACTTGTCCTCGGGAGACACCGGTTGCTCGCTTCCTGCCGGGGGCTCCGTGCCAGGCTTAAGTACTCCGACGTTGAAGCAGCAGGTCGTCGTGGTCGCAGGATCAAGGCAGATGGCGGCCAACGGGATCTTCCACTCGGCCGTCCAGAGTCCGGGCCTCGAAACGGCGGCGTACTGCACTGCACTCCGCAATCCCTCTGCCCGGCTCTTGGGCAGGTCCGCGATACTGTAGCTGCCGAACTGCCCCGCACAGTCGCCCACCAGGTAGAAGAGTGGCCCGTGCTTCTTGTCCTTCGGCCACCAGTCACGCGCCTTGTCCCCGTAGGGCCCCTCGAAGATGATCTCAACCATATCCGTATCCTGCCACCAGGATGCGCTGCCCGCGGGCTTCGGGCGAGGCGTTTCTCCCGGGTTAAGCTCGTTGCGCAGGGCGAGGTACAGGGATTCGGCGTCGTGGCGCACCCACATGAAACTCGGTCGGGCCTGAGTGGGTGTGTTGGCCGGTGTCCGGTTGAGGATCACGCCGTTCGCAGGCTCGAGTTCTCCCCACTCAGCCGCATCAAGCCGACCGTCGATGGTGATGGCTGCGGTGCTCTCCATGCTCTGGCACACGGGCATATCCGCGGTCGCCATCCGCTTGATGCTGTCCTCGCGCTCGACGAGCAGCGTCTCGTGATTGCCGCTCGGGTGGTGCACCGGCCACGTTGCCCGAAGCTCGTCCTGGTACAGGCCGATCTTGTCGAGGGGAAGTGGGTCGAAGTCGCAGTCAATGGCCGCGGGGGCTCCGGCCGCGAGGCGGAAATCGCCGTTGTCCGCGTCCGGGTATCCCGGGTCTCCCTCCGTCCAGTTCCGCTCGATCTGCGCCAGCATGATGGTGCGGTCAGAACCCGTGATGAAGGCTTCGCACTCGGAGGCAATGTTGCGGGCGATGACGTTGCCTGCCAGGAACACACTCGTGTCGGAGGCCTGTGCAGGGAACGTACTCAGACGCGGATAGCGTCGGCTCCATGCAGGCTTGACTGCGAACTCCGCGAGATTCGCGTCGACCGGGTAGTTGGGCGGCTTGTTGACCAGGTTGTACAGGTACGTGCGGTCCGTCAGCCTCACGCTCG
Organism: Candidatus Zipacnadia bacterium; assembly: GCA_029821745.1. GTDB lineage: Bacteria > Armatimonadota > Zipacnadia > Zipacnadales > JABUFB01 > JALGSS01. The sequence continues at coordinate 8,278 of JALGSS010000095.1, read as the reverse complement.
TACGACACTGATGGAAGATGCTGTTCTCGACGCGGTTGTCACAGGCGCCGAAGAACACGGCCCCGCTCCTGGCGTCGAGACGCTGGAATATGTTCCCGTACACTGTGATGTTGCTGTTGAAGCTGTCGATGTAGATGCCCCGTCGCGTGGCGTTGGCCACGTGCCGGAAGCTCTCATTGTGCGGCAGATCGTGCCAGTAGCAGTAGCGCACAACCTGTCCGCGCTCGAGCAACGCCTGCTGCACGGTCCGGCCATACATGTAGTAAGCTCCGGCATCGCCCGCTTCGTGGCACACGTCGTGGATCTCGGAGTACTCGAGAATATTGTCGTTGTCCTTGACGCAGAAGGCCTGGTCGGGCGCGTCGTGGACGAGGCAGTGCGAGACACGGTTGCCAACGCCCTGCATGCTGACACCCGGCTGATACCCCACGCGGTTCCAGCGAGCGAAGTGGTGGATGTGGCAGTTCTCCACCACATGCCCGGAGGGAGTGAGCGTCTCCGTATCACCGCCTGCCAGTTTGATGCCCGCGTCACCCAGGTACGCCAGGTCGCAGCCCACGATCTCGTGGCCCGATCCGCCCTCGATCTTCACGCCTGTCACGCCCATGTTGCGGATGACGCAGCCCGCCAGTAGCACCCCCTGGCCGCCCCTGACCACAACGGCGTGCTGGCGTCCGGCCTCCATCGTCAGCCCGCGGAACACGACGTCCGACACCTCGTCGAGAGTGATCGTCGGGCTTTCAAGCACGGACACAACGGCCTCGCCCTCGTCGATATCGCCCGGCGGCCAGAAGAACAGCAGCCCGCTTTCCCGGTCCAGGTACCATTCTCCCGGCGAATCCAGCTCACAAAGCAGATTGATTCCCTGGTATGGCGCCCCGTGGGCGAACTGGCGCCGCTTGAGTTCGTAAGGCGTCTTCGCATTCCAGTCCATGTGGATCTGGCGCGTCGCCGGGTCGACCTTCTCGATACGGTGGTACGCACCAAAGAACAGGTAGCGCCAGCAGCCGAAGAGCCAGCCATCCGGCTCATCGGCCCACGCATCCTGGCGTGGATCGAGGTAGGAGAAGACATCAGACTCCCGTGCCACCTCCGTGCCGTTGTCGCTGATTGTCTCCTGGTCGCTGAGGTCAACAGTCGTGAACCGTTCACTCATCTTCGGGGTGTCGTTTGGCCACCGCGCGAGGGACATGGGCCGGCCGTCGAAGAAAAGCTCCAGGTGAGCGGAAAGGTCCGGCTCGTGCGTCGTCCCGGTCCCCTGTCCGCGCGGGCGGAGCTGGCCGAAATCGGTTACCCCTGCTGCGCGGAGGTCGAGTTGCAGGACGTGCTCGCGGGCCGCGTCCGGAATGCGCTGAGCGGCATGCGAGTCGCCCAACGGCTCGAAACCGCTGACCGCTCGGCCGCCCCGCAGAACAGGCGTCTCACCGGGGGCCGCCTGATAGATGACCGGTGCCTCCGGCTTGCCTGAATCCTCCGCCGTCAGCGCAAATGTCTCCGTCTCCCGAGGGTACACGCCACCCCTGAGAAGGATGGCGACCCCACCCGTCGGGAGCGCTCCCTTCTGCTTGAGTTGCCGTACCGCCTCGCGGGCCCGTTCCAGCGTCAGGAAGGGCTTGTTCTCCGTACCGGGATTGGCGTCGGCACCCGTAGGCGACACGTACAGACTCAACCCCGGATGCGAAATGCGGTCGATCCGGCGCTGTCGCGAACTGCTCAACGCCGCGCCGTCCGGCAAGTCGCCGAGCTCCCGAAGCCGCTCGATCGCTGCTACTCGGAACTCCTCGTGCCGGGCGGTGAAGAACTCGCGCGTCTTCTCATATTCCTGCCGGGCAGCCTGGTACTCTCCCCTGTCACGGTGCAGATCACCCAGCGCGAGCATGGCCGCAGCCCTGTGGTGAAGCGCAGCCGCATCGTCGTTGGCCACCTCAGCGTAGGCTTCCCGAGCGTCCTCAAACCGGCCCTCGCGGTGGTAGCTCTCTGCCACGCGCAGGCGAGACCGAGACACGGCGACGCGGAACGCCTGGGAATCATCGCAGCCCTTGAGAGCGAACAGCGGCGCGAACTGCCGACGGTAGGCCTCTTCGCCGGCGGGGTCTTCCGGGCTGGGTCCGATCTCCGCGAGGAAGCGTGCAATACCGCGTCTGAACTCGCGGTCCGGGTCGCCAAGGGCCGTAAGCGTGTCCGGGGGGATGGCGGTGCTGAAGAACCCGAGATCCGCAATCTCGAAGTCCAGGACGCCCAGACCGCTGCCACATTCCCCAATCCGGAGCCATGCCGGGTCTGGTCCCGGGTTGTAGGCCATGGTGACGACGGTCTCGGCGCGCAGCTTGCCGTCGATCCACATGGCCAACGTCTCGTGGTCCCAAGTGACCGCTACATGGTGCCAGTCGCTCTTGGTGAGATGTTCCCGACTCGACACGCGTCGGGCGCCGATCTCGGGGCGGCCGAGTTCGAATGTGAGAGCAGAAGTTCTCGGGGCCACGAGCAGACGCCACCCGTTGTAGTAGCCACTGCCCACGGTCATGACCCCGCCGGCAATCCGTTTGTACCCCAGACGGTCCACTTTCTCCAGGTCGTTGACACGCAGCCAGCAGCACAGCGTGAACCCCGAGTCGGGTATCTGGATCGCCTCGCGCATCAGCATGCCGTGGAAGATGCGCGTCGCCTTCTGTCCGGCCCAACGTCCGGTCGTTGGAGTCAACGTGCCCTCACCCGGACCGGGAGCGAATCTCAGCCCCTGGGCCCCGGTGTCGGCGAAGTCGACCCACAGGAGGCAATCGTCCCTCGCGCGAAGCTCGGCGGCCGTGGCATTCTGTGTGGCGCGCAGATCCGCCAGTCCTGCCGCCTGGACCGCGGAGACTGTCGAGAGAGAAACCAGGAGAAGCGCAACCCTCTGGAGACTTCTGCAGCTCATGCCGAACGCTCCTACGACTGCCGTGTCAAGTAGCACCCACGATACCCATTGACCTCGACGGCGGCGGCGGAGTGGATGAGATATTCGTCCACGACAGGCCATCCTCACACGCATGGAATACGCCCCACTCGGTGCCTTCACGGTCACCTTCTTGCGTGACCGGGGGGCCTGACTGCCACCGTGAGTATCTTCGCCGTCCGGCGCTGGGTGCCTGCTGTGTGGCCGAGGGCCAGGCACTATGGACCGGAGCGCGCCGGGAAGCGCTGGCTCAAGAACGGAAACAGGCCGCCACTCGGCTGAGGGGCGGCCTGCGGCAATCGGGATATCAGAGGCTCCCCATTGTACGAACTTCGCAACTGGATGAGCAGCGAGGAGTGCCGGGAGTTGGCGGCCGCGGTGTAGAGCGTCATCGGCAAATCGCGCCGATGATCCGCTGTCGCGCGGCCCCTGAGGCCCCCCTCGCGGGGGACAACGCGCACGCGCGCGTACGCAGCGGTGCTACTACGACCGTAACTCCCCCCTTCCGTTGGTTTCCCCCTCTTGGGGGCGAAGTAGTGCGCTATTGGGCCCCTCCGTAGAAGCGCGGCCCGCCGAGAATGAGCGGCCCGCCACCGTCCTTGACCCACTCGGACAGCATCAGGACCTGGCCGTAGTTCATACCCTTGGTCTCCACGTCGGCCAGCACGATGACGTCCTGGTCCCACAACGGTTGCCAGTCCCACGCGTACCCCTGAAGGGTCGTCCCAGTCTGCTGATGGTAGGAGGTATAGGCATCGGTGCGCTTCGCGCCCGCGATGGACTGGATGGCCGCGTCGAGTTGGTACTGCCGGTTGAACAGGCCACGCACCACGAGCACATCCAGCGCTCCGCTGTCGGTCCTGCTCAGACCCTCCGGACGGCGGAAGCTTCGGTAGTGGTCCACCAGTTCTTGATCGCTCCACGGTCGCAGCAGGTCGACTGAACGCGCAGGAGATCCATGGTGACGCGAACTTGGGCTGCACGGCGAACGTGCTGACGCCGCAGTGCCCGGCCTTCGAGGAGGGCCAGGAGTTCATCTGGCCGTCCGGGGGCGAGAACAGGAACGCTGCCCCCGACGGCTTCCTGTGCTCCGGCGCGTGGGACGACATCTACCGTCACATCACCGTGCTCGCGTTCGGAGGTCGGCACCCCTGGATGGACCAGGACGGCAAGTACCTCACCTGTTGCACCGATGGCTTCCGGCCCGTGGTGTTCCTGCTCGAGCGGCTTGATGAGGACGCTTAGATAGGACGCAGGGATCTCCGGGCTTCACTCCGGTCAGCCCACCACCCGGGGGCTGCATGACAGGCCGCTCAGTACCACATTGCGGGTGGTAGCACCAATGGGGGCAGGTCACGTTCGTCTCACTCTGGGGCTTTGAGGGGGCATATGTGGCAGAATTGGCGGTGTGCGGCGGTAGGGCGAGTGCGGGGCTGAATAGGGCAGATAGGCGGCGAATGGTTCATAGGGGTTCATGTACTACTGAATTGCAGTACGAGACGGGGGCTCACCGGAATCGCCTCACCTCAGAACAGCCCCGGTATGAAGCGGTACCTCGTCTGCTGCATGTACTCGCGGTACTCCGGGTACTTGCTCAGGAACTTCTCCTCGAGCAGGGCCCGGTAAACGTAGGCTGCGGAAGAGAGTGCGAAGACGACGAAGTTGCCCAGGCCCGGGTTGCTGAGAATGAAGCCGACCCGCCACAGTATGTCGATGGCGTACAGCGGGTGTCGGATGATGCCGTAGAGCCCGCGCGTCCTGACCTTGCGTACTGAGATCAGGATGCCGAAGCTCCTGCCAAGATTGATGAGGGCGATGGTCGCCAGAATGAGGGCGGCAACGGTTACCCCCCTGGAAAGGCCAATCAGAAGCTGGCTCTCGACACTGGGTTCGGGGTCAAAGGCGATTCCGCTGAAGAACGCTACCAGTGCGACCGACTGATGGCCGACGTTGTGGCTGACGGCAACGTGATCCTGACGAACGAGGAGGATGATCACGAAGACGAGATTGCGCACGAAGTAGGCGACCTCAACGTAGTCGAACTCAGGCGCCGTCAAGGCCTGGTAGGCCCGCCATACGGCGCCGCCGGCGAAGAGTGTGGCAAGAAGGACGTTGCCCGCTCCCTGCCCGTACCTCGCAGCAAATGCTCTCATCTTCGCTGCGTACGCCATGGGTGCTCCCACATCTCGCAGTCTCGGCTATTTCGCACCTGCGGTCCCTCCGTCAGCCTTCTTTTGGACATCCTGCGCTTCTTCAGTCGGTGTTGCTTCGTTCCCTCTCGAAGCCCCCCGTCGAGGCACGATTCGCGCCGGGTTGCCCAGCGCAGTACAATCCGCGGGGACATCCCGGGCCACGGCCGCTCCCGGGGCCACGGTCGCGTCCCTGCCAACCTCGACTCCGCATCCCACAAGCGCGTGTGCGCCGACGATCGCGCCCCGGCGCAGGATGACCTTGCCCGCGCGGAACTCATCCCGTCGGAACTCATGGGTGAAGATGCGCGCGCGCATCCCGATGAGAACCTCGTCCTCGATCGTCAACAGTTGCGGGAAGACCGGATCGATCCAGGCCCCAACTGCGATGTACACTGAGTGCCCAACCTTCGCTCCCATGCTGCGGAGCAGACGCAGCTTGAGTCCGTTCCATGGAAGGTTGAGCACCAGCTCCAGGAGGGCTCCGCGGAGGTACACCCTCAGCGTCTTGAGGACCGACTGATCACAGTGGCAGAACCCGCTGCCGCGTGCCGGGTGGCATGTCGGGTATCGGAAGACACGCTCCGTCGTCTCGCCTGCCAGGAAGCGTGCCAGACCCTCGAGCCCCTCGCGGATATCCGGGTCGCTCGGACCTCGTTCAGGCATCGTTGTCCTCCTTCGCACGCGCCAGACGGGGGCGATCATCGGTCCGGGCCCACGATCCCTGCTCCCGGAAGCCACTGGAGCGCCCTGCAGGGGAGTCGCGATGGCGGAGGACGTTGTGAGCACAGACGGGTATGAGCCGGCCATCGGGCTGAGGGTACGCCTGGCAGCAACGCCTGACCCGAGCGAGATCGAAGGTCTCCTCGTCCTGGAAGGCGTGGATGAAGATGGACTTCACGTGGCGCTCGGCCAGGGAGAGCGCCTTTCGGGGGTCGAAGCAGGAGCAGTCTGAAGACGTGCCCTCGCGGGAGAGTTCGCGCAGGATCGCGCGCAGCGTGTTGAGTACCGCCTCAGGGTCCTGAACGCCCTTGACGGGGCCGCTCCAGATCTCGTAGATCATCTCCCTGAGTTGCTCGTGCTCCTCGGAATCCAGGCCGAACAACAGGCGGTTGGCCATCGACTCAAGCATCTGATCCGCCTTCGCCAGGCGGTTGAACGAGACCGCGTCGCCGTCCTCGAGCATCAGGTAGAACGCGAGACTGAAGCATAGCGGGTGGCTGCAGGGGAGCGGTACGAAATCGTCGGCGTTGACGTCCGGATGCCCCGCCTCGCCAAGCAAGCGGACGACGTCCGGGATCGTGAGCCGCCGCGCCCGGCCCTTCATCGACGAGGCTCGGCCGGTGAAGCACAGCGGCTGGATCATCATGCTCACTATGTGCTGGCGCGAGAACAGCAGTTCCAGCATCTGGCCGAGCTGGTCGTCGTTGATGCCACCTGCCGCGGTCATGGTAAGAGAGGTGGCGATCCCGCTCTCGCCAAGCGTCTCGAGCACGCGGAGTTTCTCGTCGAGAAGAGGCCTTCCCCGCAACACCTCATAGATAGAGTCGCTGAAGCCATCGAACTGGAGCGATACGACGACGTCTCGCTCCTTCAGCAGGGGCGGCAACGAGCGGTCTTCCAGAAGCCGAAGGCCATTCGTCGAGATGCTCACCCGCACGATCTCCCGGCGTGCGAGTGCCTCGTCCACGAAGGCAAGTAGATCCGGGTGCAGCAACGGCTCGCCCCCGGAAAGGTTGAGCACGTCAACCTGCCCCTCCGCACGAATGAGACCGTCGAGTATGGCGCGGAACTCCCCGAGCGACATCGACCAGTCGGCTCCCGCGTCCACCAGGCACACCGGGCACGCCAGGTCGCAGCGGGAGGTGATCTCGATGATGGGCAGGCAGAGGTGCTGTTCGTGCCGGTCGCAGAAGCCGCATCCGGTGGGGCAAGGCAGTGAGGAATCGCCGGCGAATTCCCGCGGACGCCACGCGGGCTTGACCTGGCGCTGCGTCGAGAGATAGTCGTCGACGCCTCGCCAGACATACGCTTCCGTCTCGCCGTGACGGGGGCAGAACTTCAGCAGGAAGACATCCCGCCCATCCGAGACGACCTTTGCCGGGACCAGCTCCCGGCACTCCGGACAGACGGAGTGGGTGATCCCGAGCGTCTCCGTCCGGGCGCTGTCGATGGCTGATGTGCCGGCTTCGCTCATCCCGTGTCTCCCCCTTCCTGCCGCCCCGAATCGAGGTCACCCGGCGCATAGAACCGCTCGTCCTGCATCCGGTAGATCAGGTTGTAGGTGCAGGCCGGGATCAATCGTCCGGGTTCAGCCGGAACGAGATCCGGACAGAGCATCGCGCGGCTGCAGTCGAAGTTGTCCTCGTCCATGTGTACGTGGATGTAGACCGTGCGGACGCTTTCCTCGGCCAAGCGCTGCCGCTCGAAGGCGCTGAGCGGTCCACTCGCGGGGAAGAGCCTTTCGTAAAGGCGGCGGAAGACCCTCAGCCGCTCCGTCTCTCCGCGGGCATAGAGGCCGTCTATGATATCGCGGAAGAGTTCGCGGTCATCCTCCATGCGGATCAGGTAGGAATCGCGCATCACCTGCTTCTCGACAGGCGCGAAGCGGGTGAACGGAATGAACTCGTCGTGCGATTTGAGCAGATAGCTGACCGCGTAGCACAGCGGATGCGCCGAAGGCCGCGGTGTGAAGTCGGTCGGGACGAGCATCCCACCAGAGTGCTCGCAGACGATTTGCACTGCCTCGTCAACGGGGATGTGACGACGGCCTGGGAAGCTGCCCCCGCCCTGCCCGGTGTAGGTCATCGTCTGTACGGTCAGGCTAAGGATACGGTCGTTCTGGCGCATCAAGTCGAGGATCTCGCCCGGAACACCTTCGTTGATCCCGCGAATCAGGACACAGAGAAGCGTCATTCTCGCTCCGGCCCGCGTCAGGTTCGCGATCGCCTGCAGCTTCGAGGCCGTTACATCAAGACCGTGAATCTGCCGGCTCGTCGCCGGGTCGAAGGTGTTCGCCGAGAGAATCACACACACGCCCAACTCGGCGAGCTGCTCACAGAGCGCGAAGTCCTCGGCCAGGCGCAGTCCGTTTGAGTTCATCGTGACGCGGCCGATCTCCGGTCGTCGGCACTCCTGAAGGAGCTCGATGATGCGC
>JALGSS010001001.1 GCA_029821745.1 Candidatus Zipacnadia bacterium | reverse complement strand
TCAAGACATGGCTACATTCCGAGAGTGATTAGGCGGCGCAATCGCACGCAGAGGCCGCTCCCAAGCCCACAACGCCCAAAACCGAGTACCAGACCCAAGGGAACTTGGGTCTATAGGGCTTCGACACGTCTTTGAGTGACCGCGCGTCCAGGCGGAGGCTGTCTGTTACGAACACCCGCCCCACCTCTAAGGCGGCCTCCGCGGTCAGGGGGAGTAGAGGTATGGCTTCCCGAGGTGGTGACCACGCGGATGGCAGGGAGCCCTGGTAGACCCGCAGTCCCGGGACCTGGACGGCGCATGAGTGGTATTCCCCTTTGCGGGCGAACACATAGCTGTCTCCCCAATCCCCATGCTCCACTTCCACGAAGTACACCTCGTCAAGCGGAAGCTGCAGGTACTCAGCCGCCACACGGTGCGCCTCACGGAGCTTCGGCGGCAGTGGATCGGGCAAGCCTTCGCGTGCCAATCCGGGCAGGTCTCGACTGCGCCGACCGTGAAGTTCTCCCTGCGACTGCGTCTGTGCGCGAGGCGGCGAAGTCCGCCAACGCTGCTCCGTTGGCCCGGCCGCGCTGGACTGCGGACCTCGACGAAGGGATGGGAGATCAGTGCACGAGACCGGAGTCGTCCCACTGCTGGTCGCTGCCGCTGTCATCGCGGGCACTGCGGCATTGGCCGTTCCTGCAAGCGCGAAGGGCTGGGTGCATCCCGCCGGGTTTCTCGATGTAGCGACCCTCGCGGAGATGAAGCAGAAGGCTGGGACCCTCGACTGGGCGCGGAGAGTGGTCGAGGGCCTGGATGCCGGCGTCCAACCGTGGTTGGAGCAGCCCCTCGACAGGATCGAGGAGCTCATGCCCAAACAGAAGACGCAGGTCTACTGGCTCATGACCTGTCCCGAGTGCCGAGGAGGCCTGCGGTTCGATCCCTTCAACGACCAGGAGGCCACTTGCATCCAGTGCGGGAAAACCTTCTCGCTGGATCAACCCTCCCCGGCGACTGCACCCACCTCTCATTACGCCGGCACGCTCTACGAGGGTTGGGGCTGCTCGTACCTGCAGACGATGGCGCGCACGACCCAGCAGTTGGCGCTTCTGCATGCCCTCGGCTCGGATCGATCCTACGCGGAACGCAGCGCGGCGTTGCTGAAGCTCTTCGCCAAGCATATCAAGCCCTTACCCGTGCTCGGAGGCGGGACGCAGCACGTCATCTGGACCTACAACATGGAGGGCGACTGCTCGATCCTTCTCGGACTCGTCGGCGCTTACGAGATGCTGAGGAACGTGGAGGGGCTGTTCACCGCGGACGAGCACCGCGAGATACAGATTGACCTGCTGAAGCACTGGGTTGACTCAGTGTTCCGGGTCGAGGAGGACAGCAGCCCGAACCACAATAGCATGTATACCTACCTGAGCGCCTCGGCGCTCGTGGGCTGCGCGATTGAGGACGCCGACTACGTGGACTGGGCCTTCGGTCGGCGGAAGTACTCCCCTGAGAAGCGCCCGAACCATCGTAGCCTCGCCTGGCTGGCCGACAACAACTACGTGGACGATGGCGCCTTCTGGGGGCTGTGCAGCGCGTATCATCTGTACGCTCTCGGGCCTCACTGTCGCGTGTTCGTGCTCGCCCACCGTCTCTCCCGGCAGATGCCCGATCTCTTCCCGCCCGAGATCTACGACGAAACGGACCCGCAGAACCCCCGGTCGCGGGTGCTCCGGCGGGCGATCAAGTGGTTCACCGCTCAGACTTTCCCAGACCTGACCATGGCCCCCTTTGGCGACATGGGCGGCCGGGTGAGCCTCGTGACATACGCCCTCACCGCTGAGATCGGCTATCGGTACTTGAGGATCGATGAAGTGGGCTCCTATTCGTCCTTGCGGGCGGGCACCCGGGGGCTGACCGGGCTCATGTATGGAGTGGACACCATCGAGGAGAGGCCGGTGCCCTACCAGAGCGCCAATCTCGCCAGCGGCTATGTGGCGCTCAAGCGCGAAGCTGATGGGAACCGGCTGTATGCGGGTCTGAACGCGCTCATCCCCGGCAGCGGCCACTCACACG
>JALGSS010001000.1 GCA_029821745.1 Candidatus Zipacnadia bacterium | reverse complement strand
GGTGTGCCCAGCATACCCCACCGTGCCGTTGGCCGTAAAGCGATAAATCCCAAGGGCTTGGGAACTGGCCCCCACAGAGATGTGGCCGGTACACTTTTCGGAGAAGAGCCAAACGGAACAGAGGCGTCCTCAATGCCAGATGAGGCCGAACTCGGCGCAATCCTGAAGAGGGCGCACTCCTATTTGACCGAAGTGCTTCTGCCCTTCTGGATCGAGAAGTCGCCCGATCCCGAGTTCGGCGGGTTCCTGACGCATTTCGACCACGTCGGCAAGCCCACCGGCGAGACGACCAAAACGTTCCTGATGCAGATCCGGATGCTCTACACGATGGCCAGCGCCCACCGGGCGGGCTACGGGGACGGCCGCTGCGGCGACCTGGCGCGGAGGGGGGCCGACTTCATCCTGGATCACTACTGGGACCGGGAGCACGACGGATGGATCTGGATCGCCGACGCGCAAGGCAACGCCACGTGCTGGGACAAGGTCGGCTACGGGCAGTGCTTCGCCGTCTACGCCTTCAGCGAATACTTCCTGGCCACGGGCGACGAGCGCGGCAAAGAGGCCGCGCTGCGGACCTACGACGCGATCTGTCGGCACATGATCGACCTTCGGCACGGCGGATTCATCGAACTGTTCCACCGCAACTGGACGCCGCTGCCGGGCGGGAAGTCGGGCGGAGACCGCAAATCGCTCGACGTGCACATGCACATGATGGAGGCCTTCACCTCCCTTTACGAGATGACCGGCACCCCGAGCCATCGCCGGCGCCTGACGGAGGTCATCGACCTGATCCTCTCCAGGATGCGGCACCCGGAGACCGGCTTGGGTCTCGCCCAGTTCACGTACGACTTCACGCCGCTGCCGGCGATCAACTTCGAGATGACGTGGGGCCGGGACGCCGACCCGCAGGAGGGACGGGCCGCCAAGCCCATCGACCAGACGTCGCCGGGCCATAACGTGGAGTTCGCCTGGCTGCTGCTGCACGCGGCCGATGTGCTCGGCGTCCCGCGGGAGACGTACGCCGACGTGCTCCGCACGATGTGCAACCACTGCGTGGCCTTCGGCATCGACCACGAGTACGGTGGGGTGTATGCCGACGTGCCCATGGATCGACCGGCCGAACTCACGCAGAAGCAGTTCTGGCAGCAGGCCGAGGTGCTCATCGCCATGCTGGACGCCTGCCTGCTGCTGGGCGACGCGACATACTGGAACGCGTTCGGCAACGTCTTCGACTTCGTGTTCCAGAAGTTCGTCGCAAGGGACGCCGGCGGTGAGTGGTATGAGCGGCTGGACCGCGAGGGCAACGTCCTGGACGGCGACCTGGCGCATTCCTGGAAGATCGGCTATCACACCGTCCGGTCGATGGTACAGACCGTCAAGCGACTGAACGCTCTGGCTGCACAGGGACTGAAGGCGGCGCGGTGACCCGCACCTCGGTTCAGGCGTTCGATCGCGGAGGCCGACCCGTCCGAGGCGCGTCGCCCAGGTCTAACCTTCACGTCGATCGGGGGTCCCCGGCCAGCGCATGCTGCGCGGCCAACTCCTCCCCGGCTCTTCGTTCCTCACGCACTGCGGGTGGACCGGCGAGCATCTCCGCCACGTGGCGCTGAAGCAGGCCATTCTCCAGTCGCCACCTGTCCTTCCCGAAGACTCCGTCCTCGTTGGTATGCAAGGAGTTACGTCACGTGTCAACGGGCCGATCTGAGGCTGGAATCGGCCAGATTGCATCATCGATGCTCACGGGTGGCGTGACGCCAGAGATTGGGTCCGGCGAACTCCGGAATCTGGCTCTCGAAGGAGGGATTCCACGCGGACACTGTTTTTCCTGGAAACGTTGGCAGGCGACGACAACCATGCGGGTCAGCGCAGCGGGGGCAGGCAGGGGAGACCGGGTGGACGCGGGCTGCCGGAAATGCGGGATTCAGGGCGATCCGCTATTCTTCTGGCTCCTCTCCGAAAAGTGTACCGCTCCCGTCGCTTTGGCACCGCGACCGGAACTCGTCTGGATTTATCGCTTCACGGCCAACGGCACGGTGGGTATGCTGCGGGCGCCG
>JALGSS010000094.1 GCA_029821745.1 Candidatus Zipacnadia bacterium | reverse complement strand
GTCACCGACCGTCACCGAACCGTACTCCGGCCCGAAGGGCTGGACCGGCTGCCCCTGACTGTCGAAGACTTCGCTGATGGCCCACCCGAGACTGTGATCGGACGCCGCCCCGCCAGACCATGTGAGGGTCTCCTGCAGAACTCGAGACCCGCCGAGGGCAACCACCACCGGGGGCACGGGCGCACACTGCGCGGAAGGGTTGACGACGCTGACGCTCGTGCTCATCGAGTTGCCGCCCGAGGCCGTTGCCTGAACGGTAACCGCGCACGGCTTGTCAGGCGAGGTCAGAGTCACAGACGCTTTGCCCTGGGAGTTGGTGGTTGCCGCCCCGGCGGAGAGAGCAGCCTGATTCACGACGTAGCTCTGGCCGGTGATGGAGAACGTCACCTGCCAGCCGTACACCGGGGCGCCGAAGCCATTCTCCACGGTGGCGGTGATTAGGGATTGGTGCTGCCCATTGGGGCGTGCACCGGCGCAGATGGCGCTCTCGCTCTTCGTGACGCTCGTGATCTCGCGTCTTTTCACCGTGACGCTCTTGTGCGCAGTGTCCTGATCACTTTCGTCCCAGCCTGGCATGCAGCCTTCTGGCGCGAATGTGATGGTGACCCAGTTCGCCGGGTCCCCACCGGCGACGCGATTCGCTGGGCTGTACGTCCAACTGTAGGTGATGGCGACAGTCGCCCTACCCTCCTGTATGGCCTGCTGTGTCTCGGGGTCCACGCTGTAGGTTGCGTTGGCGAAGTACTGCAGGTTGCTGTCCACCCATCCACTGTCGGGCCCCTGGATCGTCGCGTTGACGCTGTAGATCTCGGCCTGAGCAGCGTTCGCGAGAACAAGAACTGCGGCCAGTCCGGCGACTGCACACCAATGCCTGCCTACTGACATATCTTTCCTCTCCCCATAGTCATCGCTGCAGTCCACCATTAAGGGCCACGTCGCTACAGCAGGCGGCCCTCAGGGTCTGAATCCGTCTTGCAGGTATCTCTCGACGGCGATCGCATTCACTGGCTCGTCTCACCACGGCATGGCCTCAGGGAAGGCCATCCACAACAAGAACAGCCCGCACACACTTGGCAGTGTGTGCGGGCTGTTCTTAGCGTCACAAGCGAGTCAATTGACACGTGAGTCCCACCGTTGTCTTCGGCGAGGAAACAGAGTCCTAACGTCAGCAGAGAGTGGCTCGCATGAACATGCAGCAAAAGCATGGACGAATTAGTATGGACTTAGTATCTAATATGGTAATAACACATCAGCGTACACTATGCAAGTGGGCCGTGCCGGGTGGTTTGCGGCAGCACACGGATCGAGAGACGCCTCGGCGCGGAGGAGTGCACCGTCGACGCCGGGAACCTCCGCTCGGAGACCGCTGCTTGTGGCGTCTCGGTGCCACCGCATCCGTGAGACCCGAGCGGGAGCCGGTTATCCTCGCTTGCCTGAAGGAGCCATCAATGGCCGCCCAGCGCCCTGACGCCAGGACCGTCACCGAGCCCCAGCGCGAGGTCCCCATCCTCGCCGAGTTCGACGTCGCCGTCTTCGGAGGCGGGCCGTCGGGCGTCTGCGGCATCCTTTACCTGCGTGCCTGATCGCAGGAGCCCCAGCAGCTTGACCTGGGCCGCCGTCAGAAGCGGTCCGGCCTGCTTAACCTCCTCCCTCTTCCGCCGGCGTTTGGTCAGTGGCAGGGGGTGGATGTTGCCTTCCATGTACCCGCGGGCTATCCGGCAAGGCCTGCCGGACCCAGTACGGCCGGGCCTGTGGTAGCGCTGCTACGGATGATGTGGCGGAGTGGGGTGGGCCCGTCACGCGACGTAGCCCAATTCTGCCGCCTTCTTGATAGCCTCCTCGTTGCTGCCTGCGCCGAGTCTGTCCCGACAGTTCTTGAGCTGCACGTAGGCTGTGTTGACGGAGATTGTGAGTTCTCCTGCGGCTGTCTGCACGGACCCGCCATCGGCGAGAAGCGAGAGCAGCTTGCATTGCGCCTGAGTGAGCACGGGGGCATCGTACGTCTCCGGGTGTACCTTGCGTCGGCGCCCTGTCAGCGGGAGCCAATGCAGGTTGGACCCGATATAGTCCTTCGCCAGTGCCCATGCTTGGTCCAGCGTCTCGGCGCCAATCCGCCTCCTCGCCTGCCACAGTGTGGTATTGACGCATCCCCAGCTCACGCCCAGCTTCCGGGCGATGGCTGCTCTGTCCAGTCCCTGAGCATGATGGTACAGCATCGCCTGCTGCCGTGGCGTTAGGGCCTCAGGGCCGCTGTCGGGCCTGTCTCGTCGGCTCCGCCGCTCGATGTGTTGGGTGACCGCGCCGAATCCTCGGAGCTTGAAGGAGACCTCGGTTCGCCCATCCGCCAGGTGTGACATGGTCGCGCTCTCCACGATGCTTTGCACGACTTCCCGTTTCTGCTCCATCGACAGCCCATCCCAGGATGCGTCGAAGTCGGCCACCAGTTCCTGGGCCCGTTGCAGGACAGCCTGTCGCGTTTCGGCGTGCGATTGCTGGCTCTGCAGCTCTGCCAGTCGCTCTTCGGCGGCCTCCTTGTCCTCGCGGAAGTCCTGTCGATGCAGCTCGAACTCATCGTCCTCGCATTTGCCTTCCTGGAGGCGGTCGGCCCAATACCGATAGTTGTCCCACAGCTTGGCCAGCCGCTCCTCGAGAGCCGCAGTCTCTTCGGCCACCCCGCGCGCTTCGTCGTCGAGCACTTCCGCAACATCCTGGCGCGCCGCGGCCTGCAGACTGGGATCTCGGCCGAGCTCCCGCAGTTCTGCGACGACCAGGTTCTCGATGAAGTCCGCTCGTTCGCTGTTGCGGACACATTCGGCACGTCCTGCTTGCGATCCCGTCGAGCATCGGTACAGGCGAGCACTCAGCCGCTTACTGTACCGGCCGTTGAGCCGGTTCCCGCAGTGGCCGCAACGGGCCAGTCCACCGAGAAGGAACTCAGGCTTGCCGATGGTCCGGGGCCCTTGCGTGCGGTTGCGCTCGAGCCTCGCCAGTATCTGGTGCAGGACCTTGGGGTCGTGGATGCGTTGATCCCAGTGGTGGCCCCTGATGTGCTCTGCGTCCCCATCCTTGGTTCTCACCCGGACGAGCCCTGCATGCAACGGATTGCTCATCACCCGCTTGACCGTGCTTGTGCTCCAGAGCTTTGCGCGTCGGGGTGTTGGTACGCCTCGAGTATTGAGCCACTTGGCAACCCCGCGGAGCGTGCCGCCGCTCAAGTACCGCTCCACCATCTGGCGGATGATATCCGCCTCTTCGGGCACGAGGACGATCCCTCGTCGCTTGCCCCGCACTTCCCCATCCGTCTCTTTGCGCCAACCGTACGACCAGCCGACGGGGTAACCGTCACGCATGCGCTGTTGCAGCGCGTCACTGACCCATTCCCCCAGTTGCTCGGCCTCAAAAGCCCCTACCGCAGCAGTGATATTCAGCTGGAAGCGCCCGTTGGCGGTGGAGATATCGGCGTTCTCGGTGCAACTGATCACCCGCTTGAGGCCATATGGCACGAACTGCTCCATCAAGAAGTCACCCGACGCGGCCTTGCGCCAGAGACGACTCATCCGGTACACGCAGATAGCGTCCAGCTCGCCGGCTTTGAAGGCGGCCTGCATGGCAGTGAGTTGCGGCCGGTGCTTCTTGTGCGGGTTGCTTGAGTCATAAAGGCCGTGGCGCCCGGGCACGCCCTCATCGGCGAAAAAGTGGGGGACATAAAGGTCCTTACCGAGTGTCTCGTCGAGCTTGCGCAGGCAGATCTCGCGCTGTGTCTCCAGCGAGTAATGCTCTTTGACCTGCTCCTCGGAGCTTACGCGAGTGTATACGGCCACTCTCAGGGGGTCTGCAGAGATCCGTTGTTGGGTCGCCACGTCGCTTCCCTCCGGGTCCGTGGGTGTCGTTGCCTTTATTATAAGCGAAGGAGATCATAGATGCAAATAACCATAGATACAATCATGGTAATTATTAAAGTAAAGGCCTCCCCGGTGTCTCAGGGACCAGGACCGTCCCCTCATTCGCTGCTGCACAACTCTCGTTTGGCCTGCTCGATGGCCCCCCGCGCCAGCCACTGGGCTAATTGCCCCAGCACCGCCTGTTGCTCCTCATCGGGCGACGGGGAGACCGGCGACGCGACGACGCCATCAGTACTGAGGTCGCCATCAGGGTCTGGGACGGGCTCACTGTGTGCGGCCTTGTCGCCGATGTCTCTGGACACGGCTTGCCCCTCGTCGGGCAGATCTTCGAGCAATTGCGCCCGTTGGGGGATGAGTCCGGAGTTAGTCATCACAACCACGGCCCTGCAGGCCATCCTCGGTGGGAGCCAGGTCGCTCACCGTCAGCTGTGTCAGCCGGTCCGCCCATGCATTGACGGCGGCAGTCTTCGTGGACGCGTTGGCGTGCAGGTACCGGCCCGTCGTCTCCAGGCTGGCGTGGCCCAGCAGGTCCCGGAGGGTCGCGACATCAGACCCCGCGCGCAAGGTGTGGGTCGCGAAGGCGTGGCGCAGGGAATGGATCGTGTAGCCTTGCCCCTCCAGCCCGGCCTGTCGCACGAGACGCTTGAAGAGGCGCTGCAGCCCGGTGTTCCCAAGGCGCGATCCGGTTGACGTGGTGATCAAAGGCCCGCTTCTGCAGCGATCCTCCTTCACGAGCCCCTGCACCGCGTGGGCGACCGGCGCTGCCAAGGGGATGACGCGACGCTTGCCCCCCTTGCCGAGGCGCACGGTGATCTGGCTGAAGTCCGCCGCGATGTCAGCGACGTCCAGGCCCCGCACTTCGCTGTTCCGCAGCCCGCAACCCAGCAGGAGCATCGCCACGGTGCGTTCACGGGGCGTTTCACAGGCGTCAAGAAGCTTGGCGCAGGTCACCTCGTCGGGGATCGGCGGGAAGTCCTCGACGAACTTCGGTCGCTGCAGGGCATCGACGGGGTTCCCCTCGACGACACCCGTGTTGACGAGGTAGTCGAAGAACCCGCTCAAGCAGTTGAGCTTGCGGGCGATGCTGCGGGGGGAGCGGGACTGGCCCAGCCACCGGGCATACTGGTGCAGGTGCTTCGAGTTGATCGCCCGGGCATCCTGCGGAAGGCTCTCCTGCTCCAGGTAACGCGTGAACTGGGCCAGGTCGCCGCGGTAGGCGCGGATCGTCTGGGGGCTCAGACCTCGCACCTGTGCGGCATACTCGAGGTGTTCGCGGATCAGCACTCTGGCATCATGCAGCGTTTCTGCAGTCAGTTGTTCCATCCTGATCACCATTCCAGGCTCAAATCGATACATCTAACTGAATGGCGAATCAGATTGACGGCCAGAATAGGGCCCTGAACAGGGCATTCGGTCTCGGTATTGCACAATATGTACACTACTAGGAGCTTCGTCGGGGCCTTACCCTTGGTTGGTGTTGGATGGAGGGGGTGTATGGGTTCGGGTTACGGCAAGCTCGAGACCGTTCATCGGGATGAGCCACTGGTCGGGGGACAAGCCCTTGCGCTCCAGTTCGTCGGCGTCCTGGATGACTTCACCGGCGCGCTGCCCATTCAGCTCCTCGGTGTGCATCTGCACCCACCGTTGACTCATCCCGGTCCCTCGCCCCGCCCACCAGGTCGTGAGGAACTGGGTACCATCAGGCAGATCGACGGTCGGGTACAGAGGGGCGCCGTCAACGGGGGATGATGAATGGGGGAGAGAGGCGATGGAGTGCTGTTGGCTCTGGGCGAGGGTCCCGGGATCATTGGCGGTGACCTCGAGGACCCGCGCCAGTAGCTCTTTCGCCAGCGCACTGAACTCCCGCCGGGCCCGTGCCAGCAGATAACGGGTGTACGCGGTGCCCGGAACGCGTCCCTCCGGCGCCTCTTCGGCCGCACCACGCCGGAAGTCGAAGGCTTCCCAACTACGGTAGCACAGGGAGCGCACGCGCTCCGGCCAGTCGGGGGGTGCCAAGGACTCGAGGTCGTCCGGCTTGCGGTCCGTGCTCTCTCCGAGCCGGTCCAGGACTTCCTTGTACTGAGAGTTGAGGAGCGGTAGATACAGCACGTATAAGAGCCATTGCAGCGTCTCTGATGGCAAGCCCCCGTGGGGCAACAGCAAACGTTCAGTGGGGCGTTTCGACAGGTACAGTAGATGGTTGACTGCAGCCTGGGCGTGGGGGTCCTGGAAGCCCATCCCCCGGGCTCCTCCCGCTCCGACGTACCGGATAATGTCAAACACCGAGACCCCGGGAACTACCCGGAAGGCCCAGGCGCTGCGGCGGAAGCGCTCGGTCCTCTCCCAGCGGGACAGGAACTCGGCGATGAAAACCACCTGGTCCTCCAGGTTCGCGATGACCGGTGCGTGGAGCAGGGCGCCGTCTTGGCCCAGAGGGATGGCCTTAGCCGCACTCAGAGTTAGCAGCAGCCATTGGGTCAGCGCTTCGAACAACAAGTCCTCATGACGGCGCACGGAGCCCTTCGGGGGTAGCTCAAGCTCCGGGCTGGCCGCGAGCAGGGCCACGAAGAAAGCGTACAACACACAGCCGACTCCCACCTTGTTCATGCGCGCCTCAGGGATCCCGTAGTGCGTCCCCGCCGCATTCAGGTGGGCGATGAGTTCGTCATAGTACCGATCCACCAGCAGCCAGAGGTCCGCCGCCTGCTCGGGTTTGCTCAGCAGGCGGGACAAGGTCTGGACCGCAAGCCCGCTGTGGAATTGCCCCAGGGCGATGTTGCGGAGGCCCGCGTCGGGGGGCGACGCATCGAGGGCCACTACGGTGGCATGTAGCTCTCGCACTCCGCCGCTTGAGTTGACGAACCAGGCATGGAGGGTCGCGTAGTCCGGGGGGACGGGTGGGTTGGGTACTCGCGACTTGAGGCCGAGGGCGCTGACGATACGCGCGCCTGCATGGTCCCGCTTGCTCGGCCGCTCGCGCAGTCTGCCGATCTTGGCAAGGATCGGGCCTGCCAGGCGCGTCAGTTCGGCGAACAGCTCGTCGCCCGGGGGCGGGGCCACCGGCTGGGTCCTGCCTGAGAGCCTCTCAACGGCCTGCTGCACGCCATCCGGACCGTCCGCTCCAAAAAGCGCGCCGAAGTCTGCCGCCAGGTCTGTCGCCAACTCATTCGTCGGAGGGTCCGCCTCCTGGTCCGCGGCAAAGTGGAGAACAGGGCGTGACCGCCCCGCCGGTCGCCGGCGCCGTTGGCGCACGTCCTCCTTGCGCACGAACACACGATCGCCGTGGCGCTCATGCCGGAGCCCGCCCGCGACCCATCGGGCGATGTCCTCGACCTCAACACCTTCTGCGAGCGCCGCGGCCCCCGCGCTGAACCAGTTGCCCTCGCGGTCGGCGAGATACGCCCAGGGCTCGGACCCAAAGCGTCGACGGGCCGTCGCCACGCGCCCATAGCCGAAGGCCCGCGCCACGTCCTCCAGCGTGCCCCCGTTGTCCAGCATCCAGTACGCCGCATGATCCCGCAATCGCTCCAGCGTCACCGGCTCACTGAGCCTGCTCTCGAGCGATTCGACGCGTCCCGCGACCCGCTGCTGCAGCCGCCGGGGCGTCAGCGCCTCGCCACGTTCATTGACCAGCAGACTGTCTTCGGGGCCGCGCTCCGCCGTCAGCCGTGCGAGTGCCTTCGAGAGCCATTCGTCCAGAGAAATGACGTACTTTGGGTCCTCTCGCACCTGCAGACTCCCCGTGGGCCAGTCCACGTCCGTGACCTTCAGCGCGCAGGCGTCCTTCGCGGCGATGCCATGGAACGCCGCCAGATGGCAGGCAATGGCTTCCGACACGTCCGCGGTAGTGTCCCAATGCATCGCCCCGATCACGACATCCGCATTCCGATCCGACGGGATCGGGGCGCCTTCCACCTGGCTCAACCGCTCCAGCTCGGCGATGCGCTCTTCGGTCAGCTCCGGCACAACGCCCCGCTGCCAATCGGCAAAGCCTTGCGCCGCGGCCACGAAGCGCCTGGCGTCGTCTCGATCCACCTTCTGCTTCCGCAGCAAGCGCTGGAACGCGGGGATATCACCGCACGCGGCGTCCAAACCGACTTCCCGGGCATGGGCGATGAAGGGGGCCAGTTGAGCCATCAGCTCTTGCGCTTGCTCAACAGACAGCCCACGGTCGCGAAGCGTGCGACAGTGCATCTCGAGGCTGTCCTCGACACTCGCCCGGCGGCTTCCCGCAGTGTTCTGTGTATCGTCGTTCATTCAGCATCTCCGCGTCGTGCGTCAGTCTGCACTAACTGGCCGCCCGCCATTCGCATTCCACTAACCTGAACGTCTCGCATGTAACTACCATGCCAGCGCCCGCAGCTTCAATGCGCTATGCAGGTATCCGTCGATGGTCTGTCGAATAGGATACGTGAGTACAGTCGTGCCCGTCCACCAACAGCCCGCTTCCGGTTCCTCTGGGGGGACCCCAATGCCCGATGTATCAATAGAGAACCCCATCATCAACTCGCCTTTCGAGGAGCCCGTTCGTCAGTTCCGCGATCTGGACGATGGGATCACCGACGAGATCATCCCTGGCCGCCGGCGCAGCACCTATCTCATCGCCGCCCCACCACCCAAGCAGCGTGGCAAGCAACTGGCCCTCGACCCCGACATGACCGAACACCGGCGGCAGGGGCACCAGCTCGCCAATGACCTGCGTGCGCAACTCATCGGTTGGCGCAAGGGGTCGGAGGGCACGCCGAGGTGGAACGGCGTCAAGAATACCACGCGTCGCCTCCTGGAACACTGGACCGACCCTGGCCGTGAGCGCCGCCTGTTCTTCTGCCAGATCGAAGCACTCGAGACGATCATCTACCTGACCGAGGTCGCCGGCAACACGGGCCGCGACGCCAACATCAAGAACCGGATGCGACAGGCGAACGCTGAGTACAACGCGGGGCTGGCGCGCATGGCCCTGAAGATGGCGACCGGCAGCGGCAAGACCCTCGTCATGGCGATGCTCATCGCCTGGCACACCCTCAACAAGGTCGCGGCGCCCAAGGACTCGCGGTTCTCCGATACCTTCCTGACCGTCACACCTGGGATCACGATCCGCGATCGGTTGCGTGTCCTGCTGCCCAATGACCCGGAGAACTACTACGCCAAGCATGACCTCGTGCCGCCCGAACTGCGACCCCAGCTTAGCCGCGCCACGATCCACATCACCAACTACCACGCGTTCATCAGGCGCGAGAAGGTCGACGCCGGCAAGCTCACCAAGCAGATCCTCAAGGGCGAGGACAGCGAGGCGTTCCGCGAGACGCCCGAGGAGATGGTGAACCGCGTGTGCCGGGGTCTGGGCGACCGGAACATCGTTGTCCTCAATGACGAAGCCCATCACTGCTATCGGCCCAAGCACCAGAATGACGGCGAGAAGCTGTCCCGTGAGGAACGCACAGAAGCCAAGAAGCGCGACGAGACCGCCCGGGTCTGGATGTCCGGTCTGGAGGCAGTGAACGCCAAGCTCGGCATCGGGCCTGTCTACGATCTGTCCGCCACGCCCTTCTTCCTCAGCGGGTCAGGCTATGGCGAGGGGGTGCTGTTCCCCTGGGTCGTGATGGACTTCTCTCTCATCGACGCGATTGAGTGCGGCATCGTGAAGGTCCCGCGAGTGCCGGTCCTCGACAACACCGTGCAGCCTGACGGACCCGTGCATCGCTACTTCTGGACCGACATCCGCGACCAGCTTCCCAGACCATCCGACGTGCGCAAGATGGGGAGGGAGTTCGTGGAGCCGGCCCTGCCCGACAAGCTCGAGTCGGCTCTTCTGTCCCTCTATGGCGACTATGAGCGGCAGTTCGAGCAGTGGCAGCAGGCGCGTGTTGCAAACGCACAAGCGCTCCAGACGCCACCTGTCTTCATCGTCGTTTGCAGCAACACGGCAGTCAGCAAGCTCGTGTACGACTACATCGGCGGGCACGAGAAGCCCAGCGATGGCAGCAAGGACCTCGACCCCGAGGGCGACAACATCATCGTGCCCGGCAAGCTGCCCTTGCTCAGCAACGTGGACGAGGACAAGCGCTGGCTGCGTCGTCCCGTGACATTGCTCATCGACAGCGAACAGCTCGAAAGCGGCGATGCCCTGAGCGCTGACTTCAAGAAGCTGGCGGCCCTGCAGATTGAGGAGTTCAAGGCCGATTACCGCCGGCGGTATCCTGACAGGGACGCGTCCAGTATCGACGACGCCGACATCCTGCGCGAGGTCATGAACACCGTCGGGAAGCCAGGCAAGCTCGGGGAGCACGTCCGCTGCGTTGTCTCCGTCTCCATGCTCACCGAGGGCTGGGACGCGAATACCGTCACCCACATTCTCGGTGTACGCGCCTTCGGCACACAGCTTCTCTGTGAGCAGGTAGTCGGCCGCGGCCTGCGTCGCCGCAGTTACGCCCAGAAGCAATGCACGGTCACGATCGGTGGCCGCGAGGAGACTTTCGACGGCTTCCCAACCGAGTATGCGGAGATTTACGGTGTGCCTTTCCGCTTCATCCCGACGAGCGGCGATGGCGAGACGACAGAGCCGCCGCCAACGTACGAAGTCAAAGCGCTGCCGGAACGTGCCGCCTGCGCGATTGAGTTCCCGCGTGTGGTGGGCTATCGCTATGACCTGCCCGAGGAGCGTCTGTGCGCGGAGTTCGCCGAGGACAGCCGCAAAGTACTGACAACCGCTGAAATCCCGACATGGACCGAAAGCGCGCCCATCATCGGCGAGAGTTCGGTCCAGGACCTTGACGAGCTCAAGCACCGTCGCCCGCGGGAAGTCGAGTTCCTACTGGCCAAACTGCTCCTCGAACGTTACTTCCGGGATGACGAGAACCATCTGAAGCCCTGGCTGTTCCCGCAACTGCTGCGGATCACCCGGCGCTGGCTTGCGGAATGCGTGGAGTGTGGGGACGATTGCTTCCCACAGATGCTCCTGCTCCTGCAGCCGGCCTATGATGCTGCGGACCGCATCCACCGGGCGATCGTGGGCAGTTACGAGGGGCAGGCGACCCTCAAGCCCACGCTCAGCCCATATAGCCAGACCGGCGATACCCATGTGGTCGATTTCGAGACCACGCGGCCCGTCTTCGACACCGACCCGAGCAAGTCCCATGTTAACCGCGTGGTCGCCGACACCGCCGCCTGGGAGCAGCATGTTGCCTGCAAGCTCGAGCACATGGATGAGGTCAAGCGGTACGTGAAGAGATGACGGGCATGGGGAAGACGATCTACTGAACCTGATCATCGAAGTCAGCGGCTTCCCCGGCGGCGACAAGGACATCAAGGCCGGCACTGCTCGGACGCTGTGGGTCCCGGCGGTCAACAACCACGGCGGCTTCGGTCGGTGGGCGTATATCGAGATCACGGACGTCACGAACGCGGCAAGTGATATCAGGGCGTTGGTGCATGGGTGAGCCCTTGAGCTGTCGGGACGCTGGGAGCACAACCTGCCGTTGGTCGGCCAGGAGGGAAAGCTGTGGACACCACGTGCAGCAGGACGATTGGGATGGCTGAGCTGGTCATGCAAGGCGGCCACGGGAAGGATGCCAAACCGGCAATAGTGTGCCAGGAGTGGTTTGTGCGCTTCCGCGTGGGCGGATGTGATGGCCCTGGACGCGACCTCCGCATCGCGAGTGAGTATTTCGCGCTCAGACTCGCGGCGCGACTGGGTGTCCCCGTTCCCCGTTTCGAGGTCGTTGACATAACGCCATCGCCCTCAAAGGTCGCATCGAGAGTGGCGGAGCCGGGCCCGGCAGTTGCTAGCGCGCGTGTCTGCTCTGCGCGCGAAGTCGACCTCCAGGACGGCTGGCCGGAAGACGTTGGGGTGACCAATGATGTGCTATCCACCATGGCGGGGATCCGCGTCTTGGACACGTTGGTGATGAACTTCGATCGCAGGAAAGAGGGGCACCTTCTCCTGACCGACGATGGTCCGGTCTTCATTGACTTCGACAAGGCTTTCATCGCGAAAGCAGATCAGAGCGAGGACCGTCCCCATTGGTCAGCTGCGTGCTTCCAATGCGGTTGGCTGGCGTGCGATGAGATTCTGAGCGGCGTCCGCGGGCTTGAGGAACACCAGAACTTCTGCCATTTCCAGAGCTACATCTCGGCTGCAGAGCAACTGGATTGTGCATTTATCGAGGCGATCTGCGAAGATGTGAACCGGTACTGGGCCGTAGGACCCGATGCCGTCTCGAGATGGCAGGCTGCCTTCTGGAAACGCCACTCCAATGTTGTGGCAAAGCTCAAGGAGATGTACCCACAGAAGACATTGTGAGATAAACGGGTTGGCCGCGCAACGCATAGCATTTGCGGCAGCCCCCGAACAGGCTGAGACGGGCCTCAGATTCCTTTCCCTGAGGTCCCTGGGAGGCCCGCGATGCCGGCTAAGAAGAAACCCAACAAATCCACACCCATCGACTCCATTAAGCATCAGGACAAGCGCACCAATATCCCCACCGAGGAACTGCGCGACTTCGTGCCCGATGACGAGGAGCACGCCACCCATATGCTGTATCCCAGAGACCCATCCCTTGACCCCCAGCTTGTCTGGAAGGGCAAGGACGAGCAGGACGCCCGGGACCTTGAAGTCCCCGTCCTGCCCGTCTATATCCAGGAGAAGATACACCCCCAGGCGATCATCGAGGACCTGCGGGCTCAGGAGGAGCGCAAGCAGCCCGAGGACCAGCCCAGCCTGTTCGCGGACTTCAACGGTATCGAGTTCGAGGAACTCATCGACTTCTACCAGCACCAGCAGAACTGGGCCAACCGGATGGTCCTTGGCGACAGCCTCCAGGTCATGACCTCCCTCGCCGAGAAGGAGAACCTCAAGGGCCAGGTCCAGATGATCTACATGGACCCTCCCTACGGCATCAAGTTCGGCTCCAACTGGCAGGTCTCCACCCGCAAACGCGACGTCAAAGACGGCAAAGCCGAGGACCTCACCCGTCAGCCGGAGCAGGTCAAGGCCTTCCGCGACACCTGGGAACTGGGCATCCACTCGTACCTGGCCTACATGCGGGATCGCCTCGTCGCGGCGCGGGATCTGCTCACGGAGAGTGGCTCCATCTTCGTCCAGATCGGCGACGAGAACGTCCACCTGATCCGCTGCCTGATGGATGAGGTGTTCGGGAGCGAGAACTTCGTTTCGCTGATCCCGTTCCGCAAGAAGACGATGCCTTTCGGCACGAGGTTCATGGAGCAGATGGATGACTTCCTGTTGTGGTACGCCAAGCGTAAGGAGGCCCCGGGTGGCGGGACCGTCGCGAAGTACCACAAGCTACTCCGTCCTGGGAACGTCCAGGGCGAGTTCCATCACTGCTGGTATGAGTTGCCCGATGGCTCGCGACACAGAATGGCCCGGGAGCAGATAGACAACCACGCCCTGCTCCCGGTAGGGGCGCGCGTCTACCGGCTGAAGTCTCTCGAACCATCGGGACGCATGGAGTCAGGTATGTACGAGTTCGTGTTCCGGGGGCGGAGCTACCCACACCCGCGGAACGGCTATGGCACGTCCCCCGATGGCTTGGCCAGACTGTGCGCTGCGGACCTAGTGCAGCCCGAGGGCAACAGGCTGACCTACATACTGCACACCGACGAGGGGGCCATGAGCACGATCACGGCCCCGTGGGACGATACGGTTGGGGCGCGAGGACAAAGGTATGTTGTGGAGACGCACTCCCGCGTTATCGAGCGCTGCCTGCTCATGACCAC
>JALGSS010000999.1 GCA_029821745.1 Candidatus Zipacnadia bacterium | reverse complement strand
CTGTTTTATCGCTGCCGGTGGCGCCAAAGCGACAAATCCCCGTGCCGTGGCACGGTCTTTCCGTTGTCCACGCCGTGATCGGCCGTGTCCCGGTACACTTTCGGGATAAGAGCCTCATTTCTTTCGCACGGCGTCGGTCATGGGCAGGCCGGTGTCGTAGTCGAGTTGCCGCGGTTCGTACTCCTCGTTTTCGCGCTGTCGGGTCATGCCGGTGTACGCCCACGTGGCCGGCCGGGCGTCGGTGCGCCATGGGCGGCGCTCCCAGTCGTAGCCGCGGAAGGGGTCGCGCGTATCGTTCATCCAGTCGAGGATCCGATCGTGGAGGCGGTTGCGGATGTCGGCGTGCTCCGACGAATCGATCCGGTTCACCATCTCGTCGGGGTCGGTCTCGAGGTCGTAGAGTTCGTCGCTGGTCAGCAGGTTGACGACGAGTTTGTATCGCCCGTCGAAACACGCGCGGACGGGCTGGAATCCGCCGAAGGTGTCGTGGTCGATCTCGTATCGGCCGAACTCCATGAAAATGACGTCATTCTGCCGGACGTCCGGTGCCTGAAACGTCTCCAGCAGACTCCGCCCTTCCAGCAACTTCGGGATGGGCACGTCCATCGCGTCCATGATCGTGGGCGCGAGATCGATGTGCGAGACCGGGTGTGGGCAGATCGCGGCGTCGGGCGACACGCCCGGCCACCGCACGATGAACGGGACCCGGGCGATCTCATCATACATGGCCGGCCCCTTCCCGCTCAGGCAGTGCGACTCGAGCATGTCGCCGTGGTCGGCCGTGTAGAGAACGAGCGCGTCGGGCGCGTGGTGGTCCACCGCCTCAATGACCCGACCGATTTCCGAATCAACGAACGCGTTGCAGCCGAAGAAGTCGGGGCGTTTGATCGTGACGGCGTCACGGTCCTGTTCGAGACGGTGCCCCGCCCAGACCCGCTGATGCTCGGGCTTGCCTTCGAGCGTGTCCCAGACGTTCCGGCTCTTGGGGAACTCGTAATCGCGGTACATCTCGGAGAACGGGCGCGGACACAGGCACGGCCCGTGCGGCTCGTCGTAGGAGACGACCAGCAGGAAGTCGTCGGCGGCATACTTCTCGAGGAAGTCGATGGCGCGGTCCGACACGCGATGGCCGAACGTGAAGTCGGCGGTCAGGCTCGGATCGCGGTTGGTGCTGGTCGTGCGCGAGCGGATGCGGTCCTCGTCAGACAGCGTCTCCAGGTGGCTGCGCATGTCGAACCAGTAGTCGGGATCCCAGCCGTCGGGGCATCGTCCGAGGCCGAAGTAGTCGCCGCCGTCGAGGTGCCACTTGCCGACGTACGCCGTGTGGATGCCGGTGTCGCGCAGGCGCTGGCCGATGGTCTTGACGTTGTCGCCCAGGGCCATGCTGTTCGCCCACACGCCGCTACTGTGAGGGAACGTGCCGGTGAACATGGCCGCCCGCGCCGGCCCGCACACCGGCTGGCACGTGTACGCCCGGTCGAACCGGATGCCTTCAGCCGCCAGCCGATCCAGCGACGGGGTCTTCATGCCCGGGTTGCCGTAGCACCCCAGCATGTCCGTCCGCTGCGTATCGACCATCACGAGCACAACCTTGTGCGTGCGTCTCATTCGCCGGTTACCTCCTCATCGCAGTCTGGTGCCGATGCGATCCGGTCGCGGGCGTCGTCCTGGTTGCCGTAACCGCCGACGGTCGTGATCTCGTTGCCGTTCGTGTCCAGCACCACGGTGCAGAAGCGGCCGTGATCGGGGTAGAACACGCGGCCGAAGTCGTCCACGTCGAACTCGGTGGAGGTACAGTGGCATCGCCGGTTGTGGCCGGGGTGCATGTCCAGGATGAAGGGCCACCCGAACCGCTCAGCGGTCTTGTCGCCCTTCTTCACGCCCGGATTTCCCTGCGCCGCTTGCGTCCCAGCGTGTCATCTAGCCACGCCGCATGGGTGGACTCCTTGTCGGCTCTTCTCCGAAAAGTGTACCGCGTGGATGCGGTCCAGAGCGATGTCCCAACCCGATGGGATTTATCGCTTTACGGCCAACGGCAGGTTGGATTCGGAATTCCGCGTTCCGCACTGCGCGCATCCCCCGGGGTCTCGCCTCTGCTGCTTGTGCCGGTGGCCCCGAAGCGAACAATCCCCGTGCCGTGGCACGGTCTTTCCGTTCGATATGGGGTGCCGGGTCCCGGCCCGGTACACTTTCGGGAGAAGAGCCTCCTTGTCAATACGTCAGTGCAGGACATCTTCCTCTTGCGCGCAGCCAACACGACGACCCCATAGACAACGGACGCGCTCGCCATGACACAGAGTACCCACCACCACGGGAACATCCGCCGTGCACCGTAAAACACCACGCCGCACAGCAGACTGCACAGCACGAACCTTCCTATCCCCCCTTTCCGCAATACCCGCAGCACAAACACCACGGTGCCCAAGACTACGAGGTGGATCGCAACGATGACGCCGGGTGCCCAGGCAGTCATCTTGATAATCCCCGCCATCCGTGACTCCTTTCATTCCTCCTCCACCTCAGACCCGCCTCCGCGGCAACGCCCTCCTTCTGACGTCCAGGCTGAATCGCCCCAACGCCTCTCCGCGCACGCCTCGACCAGCCGCCACCGCGCCGCGCACGCAGCGACGACGCCTCCGTGCTTCGGGCGGGACGGCCATCGCCTTGCGGCCGTCGGCAGGAACATAGCGGAAGCCCCACATAGCGGACGAGTATCCGCGGCCGCCGTGTGTGCTGCCCTTGCTCGTTGACACGAGGAGAAACAGGTCGTCGTCCGGGTCGTACACCAGCCCATCGGTGAGCGAGTGCGGTCTGATGACAACTTCGGCCGGCGGCTTGACCGGCGTCTTCTCCCATTTCTGGCTCCTCTCCGAAAAGTGTACCGCTCCCGTCGCTTTGGCACCGCGACCGGAACTCGTCTGGATTTATCGCTTCACGGCCAACGGCACGGTGGGTATGCTGCGGGCG
>JALGSS010000998.1 GCA_029821745.1 Candidatus Zipacnadia bacterium | reverse complement strand
ATCACCCGGCACCCCAACCCAACGCCCGAGTACGAGGCACGATACCGTGATTCCATCATGGGCCCGTCCGAGCTCGCAATCAATACGGTGCGTGGCAAGGCTCTGGATGCGTCGATCCGGTACGGCGTGTGGTGGTGGAACCACCTGCAGTCCCTGGCAGACCAGGAGCGGCCCGCTGCGGGTGCCTTTGCAGAGCTCCCCGAGCTCATGGCAGTGCTGGAGGAACGGTTGTCGCCCGAGGAGGAGTCCCCTGTCGTCCATTCGCTATTCGGCATGAAACTCCACCTGCTGTGGTGGCTGGATCGAGAGTGGACAGAGCGGCATCTGCCGGACATATTCCCGACGCAAGATGACCTCCGAGCGAAGCGCGCGGCGGCATGGGACGCATACGTCCGATTCAGCCGGCCATACCAGACTCTCGTTGAAGCGATGCGGGACGAGTACCTCCACCAGCTTTCGCGGCTGGTAGACATGGCGGATGATGACGCCGCCGCAGTCCGGCCTGCCGAACGCCTTGCCGAACACGTGATAGTCATGTACCTGCGCGGACAGGAGGAACTGGACGGCGAGCTCATGGACAGTCTGTACAGGAATGCCCCGCGGCCGATCCGCACGGACGCGAACAGGTTCGTTGGCCGCTTCATCGGGGAACTCGCGGATGATGTCCCGGAGGGGTTTGCCGAACGGGCGCTTCGTTTCTGGGAGCACAGGCTAACGGGGGCTTCGGCCTGTCGGGATGCCGAAGATCTGCAGCGCGAACTTGCAGCCTTCGGTGTGCTCTTCGCACGACACGCGATCGATCCGGACGCCGCGCTCAAGCTCCTGGGCTCGACACTCGAGCTAACGTCAGGCGACCTCGAGGACGTGGACGGTGTAGTGCAGAGACTGGAGCAACTGGCTCCCGACCGTCCCATCGGGGCTGTGACCGGACTGAGGGCGCTTGTTGAGGGAAGACGAGAGGACTATGAGTGGTGGCTTATCACACAGCACACCAGGGGGATACTGACGGCCGCCATGGACTGTGGGAATGCTGACGCGAGAGAGACGGCAACTGAATGCATCAACGCCTTTGGCGAGAGGGGCATACACGACTTCCGCGACCTGCTGCAGAGCGATTCAGCCGACGAGGCGCAGTGATCTCGGGCCCGGGGCGCTTGCGTACGACGACGTACTCGACCTGACGTGTCGGGCATAGACCAACCATGATGCACCTCCAACCACATATTCCCTCCGACCTCGCCGCTCACTGACTGAGCTCGCGGCCGTTCTGCTGCTACACCTCATACACCTGCATGACTTCGTCGCCGTAGTGGTTGATGACTTTCACGGCGATATTGCCCGTCTCCGGGGGTGCGAAGGGCCTGCTGACCGTCGAGTACAGGGCCTCCCAGGTCTCCTCGTCGATCTCCGCTCGCAAGGCCCGCTGCAGCTTCTCATACGGCTTGTCAGCGCCGGTGAAATACGCGTGGCGCACGAAGAAACTCTCGCCGTTGTAGTTGGTGTCGATAAACCAGCAGGCGATGTCATCCGTGCTGTTGCTGCGGATCTCCCCTGTCGTCGGGTCGTAGATGTCCAGGCCCTTGATCTCCACCTGCAACTGCCCGTCCGGGCGCGTTAGCTCAATGTCCGGCTCGCCGAACACCATGAACAGGTTCCCCGCGCCCGTCTTCTTCAAGAGCTCATCGCCCATCGACAAGTCCGGGTTCATGCGGGCCGCGAGCACGGCCAGCCTGCCATACCGCGTGGTCTCCTCGGACACGTGGGGATCGAAGGCGAAGCCGCACACAATCAGCGTGTCAAAGCCCACGCCCTGCACCGCCTCCTTGGCGGCCTCCTTCACCAGTTGCGGGCCGACGGTGCCGTTTTCGGGTCCCACGCAAACGGCGACCCGTTGGGGTTTGCCGTCGGCCTCCTTGTACTCCCGTAGGTGTCCAGGCGCTCGAACTCCAGACGCTCGTTCTTGATCGTGTTCTGCACGCCCGCGGCCTTCAGGTTCGCGAGGATCATCTGCACGAATCCCCCGGCGCCCGCATCGTCTTGCGCGGCCCGCTCGGAGCGTGGCAGCGCCTCCTCCGTCGAGACCACCCGATGGGGGGACAGGCTCTCCACAGTGAAGGGCCCCGAGACACGGACCCGCTTGCGGTCCTCGAAGGGCTGGTCGTAGAGGGTCTCCTGCTCGGAGTTGCGCGAAATGGACTCGTCGATCTCCGCCTGGCGCTCCCGCCGCAGCGACCACCACTGCTCGATGAGTGGGCG
>JALGSS010000997.1 GCA_029821745.1 Candidatus Zipacnadia bacterium | reverse complement strand
GTGCCCGTCCGTGAGCGCGGTCCACTGATTCTCAGGCCAGTAGCAGGTCGAGTGCTCAATATCAGTGTACTCCCGCCAGCCGTCAGCATTGCCTCGGACAAGGTCCAGCACGCTCGCTCCATCGAACCGGTCCTTGTCATACCCCGCACCAGTTGCATCGAGGAACGTGGGCAGTAGATCACGCAACTCAACCGTCTGGCGAAGTACCTGGCCCCTCTCTGCACTTACCATGGCGCCGGGCCACCGCATAGCCATCGGGATGCGCGCCGAACCTTCATACGCGTACGTCTTCCGCCACAGGTGATGGTCGCCCAGCATGTCCCCGTGGTCCGCGGTGAAGACGACCAGCGTGTTGTCGAGCATACCGCGCTGCTCCAACGCCGCGAGGACCCGGCCGACCTGTTCATCAATGAAGCTGACGCTCCCGTAGTACCCCTGGCGCGAACGCCGGGCCTGTTCCACGCCAAGATCGCCCCGCGCCGTATCGCTGCGCAGGGCCTGCCCGCGCATCGCGTTCCTCTCGGCCCAATCGCCGAGCACCGGCGCGGGGATGTCCGCGTCCGCGTACATGTCCATGAAACGCCGGGGCGGATCGTATGGACTGTGGGGCCGCGCGAAGGACACCTTAAGGAAGAAGGGCTCCGCACGCTGATAGCTCTCGATGAAGTCCACGGCCATATTACCGGTCCAGCGGGTGGGATGAAGCTCCTCCGGAAGCTTGTAGACCCCCGACTCGTGGTCGTTCCAGCCGATCCCGGTGGCGTCGGGGTTTAGGTCCGGCGCCTGCTCCTTGAACCACTGCCGGTAATCGCTGATGAAGCCTTCGCTCTCAACGCGCCCGGATTCGTCCACGAATGTCTGGTGGAAACCATGCAGAGTCTTCTGGGGGAACCAGTGCATCTTGCCGATGCCGGTGGTGTAGTAGCCGGCTTCGCGGATCATCCGCGGCATCTCGTTCTCATAGTGTTCGGCGACGCGTCCGTAGCCCAGCATCCCGTGATGCCAGGGGGTGAGTCCCGTCAGCAGGCCGGACCGCGCAGGGGTGCAGGACGGCGTCGCGGAGTACGCGCAGCAGAACCGAGCGCCCTCGGCCGCGATGCGGTCCACATTCGGTGTCTGCACGACGGGGTGTCCATCGCAACCGACGCAGTCGCCACGTTGCTGGTCGGTCATGAGGAGGAGGATGTTCGGTCGACGGGGCTCTCCGCCCCCGGTTCCCGTGCCGACCTGGAGAGCGGCGAGGGCCGCTGCCGTTGTTCCCACGAACTGCCGGCGATTGAGCGTGTCCATGGAGTGCGCGCCTCCCGAAGAAACCATGTCTGCCAAGCGACCTCAATGATAGCCAACACGGAGCCCGCTGGCAAATCTCCTCGCGGCGCTTCGCGAAGGAGATACGTTCGCCCCGGAGAAATTGGATTTATTGGGGCGGACCCGATGTCGGGCCTATCACACTTGGAGGAGAGCGCGTGATGAGACGAATAGTGGCCGTTCTGGTGATGGTAGCGGCCCTCGGTTTGGTTGCCACGTGCGGCTGTGATGAGCCGCAGACCCCACGCACCGTGGTCATCGGCGACTACGACTCGGAGCTGCGCAAGGGCGAGCACGTCGACAGTGAGCTCATGGCCCGGCGGCTGATCGATCTGGGCGCCAACACCTACATGTGGCTGATCTGGCACAACGCCAACGACTGGGAGGACCTCCGCGAGTTCCTGCCCCTCGCCCGGGACGCCAACATCCGCGTCTGGGTCTACCTTGTCCCCCACTCGGAGACAGCGCTGACGAATCCGAAATGGCCCTACTCCGAGCCCTTCAAACTTGACTACGTCCGCTGGGCCGAGGAGATCGCCCGGCTCTCGCTGCAGCACGAGAGTGTTGTCGGCTACGTGATCGACGACTTCTGGGGCAACGTCACACCGGATCGCTTCTCCGCCGAGTACACGGAGAAGATGGTCCTGGCCGGGAAGGCGATCAACCCGGCGCTCAAATTCTACCCACTGATGTACTACCGCCAGATCGGCATTCGCTTCATGAAGGAACTCGCGCCGCTGGTCGACGGAGTGGT
>JALGSS010000093.1 GCA_029821745.1 Candidatus Zipacnadia bacterium | reverse complement strand
CCCCGCCTCTCGAAGCCCCAACCTGCCGTTGGCCGTAAAGCGATAAATCCCATCGGGTTGGGACATCGCTCTGGACCGCATCCACGCGGTACACTTTTCGGAGAAGAGCCCGTGATTCCAGGCCTGGTGACGAGCGTGATCCTTCAGAACCAGTTCGCCGCCGTTGCGTGCCCTGCGTGTGGGCGACGCTATGGACCTTCAGAAACCCGAGTCGCCGAATCAGCGAGCGCCGAGCGGCAGTCCGAACGGCCTGAACGGCGGCTGGAGTGTCCGCGCGGTCACCTCCTCTGCTCGGCCACCTGTCCCGCCCGACACCCCCATCCGCGTTGGCATGGCTGAAGTTGCGTCGATTGTCAGCCAGATGATCTGCAGGTAGGATCACCTGTTCCGCTGTCCCGGGAGCCAACCAGGTCCTCCCACATCCTCCGCTGCTTGCGCCAGTTGAGCACGGCGGCGATGGGCCGGATGTGCCGCTCGCGGATAGCGGCCCGGTGGCCGTTTGTGCGCGGCAGGAAGAGGATGGCCTCCTGGATGTCCGGGGCGAGGAGCAGCAGGTTCATCATCTGGGGGATGCGGGCGCGCGAGACGTGGGCCAAGTGAGCCAGGTCGGCGAGTGAACCCGGGCTTACCCGCCCGGATCACTTCACGACCGGCGGCACGACCTTCCTGCCCGTCTCGCTGACAACGACGAACGATCCGCCGCGGGTGACGTCCATCTTCAACTCGCCGAAGCCGGGCAGCGTGACGGTCACGCCGGCCTTGTCCTCCAGCGGCGCGTGGGCGTAGACGAGCCAGCGTCGCGTCGGCTGCTCGCCCATCTGAAGGGCGATCGCGAAGACGGGGATCACCGTGTCGAGTTTCCACGGGCGCTTGGGCGTCTCGCTGGTGTCGATCTGGAACCAGCGGTCAACCTTCTCGAGTTCATCCGGCAGGTTCGCCTGATACGGATGCGTATGCGCGCGGTTGGGGACGAGCCGCCCCGTGCGCCAGAACTCCCGCAGCGTTGGGTTGCGGTGCACGGCGTCGACCGAGTCGAGCACCTGTTGGAAGTAGGGCATCATCTGCTCGCGCGTGTCAGTCCAGCCGCGGAACTCGCGCACCGCACGCGGCCGAAGCAGCCACATGCCGAACTGCACGAAGCCGCGATAGCGCGTCGGGTCGTACGTCTGCCGCTTGCGCTTGTAGACCTTTCGCATGTCGTCTTTGCGCTTCGGCTCGTGGCCGTCCCAGAGGCTGATTTCCCACCAGAAGTCGGGGTTGAGTTTGAAGGCCTCCTCGAGCATGAACACCCAGTTCTGCGACTCGACCTGCGGGCTCCAGACGGTGTGGTCGGTCGACGGGTTCCAGTTGTGCACGTAGTAACTGGGCGACCCGCCGTCCCACGCCAGCGGCCAGGGGTCGACGCGCCCCTTCGCGTACAGCGAGTACTGCATCCACCCGCCCCAGCGTGCGAGGTGGGCCGGCCCGAACGCCTCGTAGCCGACGAAGATCGCCGCCCGCTTCCACGCGTCGGACGGCAGGCCCGCGCGCATGCCGGCCTGCAGCGCGCGGTAGCGCTCGATCCACCCCTTGGCGAACACCTTCCGCTTGAACGCGCCGCCCGTGCCCGTGCCGTGCTTCGCGAGGTAACGCGTGCTCGTCTCGGCCTGGTGCCAGCGGAGCGTCGCGTGCTCGTTGTTGGAGAGGAAGATCACCCGCGGCGGATTCGGGAACCAGGTCGCCAGTTTGCGGACGTGCTCGCGATCGGTCCAGTGGTGCCCGCATTCACGCCACGGCTCGATCGGCCCGAAAGGCGAGACCTTCTTGAGCACCGTGCCGCTGGTGTCGAGTGCGTTGGGGTTCTTCTCCGGCGGCAGATCGAACCAGCGCGTCTCCGATGTCAGCAGCCGTTCCCACTGCGTCGCCTCCATGGTGAACGGCAGCCGCAGTTCAGCCAGCCGCCTCATCGGCCCCTCGAAGTAGAGGTCGCCGTCATGGAACGTCTGCCCCGGCACGGGCACCAGATGAATTCCAGCCCACGATTGTCGTGGGCCTTTTCGATGATTCTATCGCGTTTCCGGACATCGGCAAGCCTCATCGGGACGCCAGCCACCAGGCATTGGCCTCCCCTCGGGCCGTGATGCTGTCCGAAACGCCCTTCATCCGGGCGGTTGAGCCAGGCACGGGCAGACTGGTTCCGTCACGCCCGCGTCCGCCCGCTACTTCGTTGTCCACGAACTCGTGGCACCTCAGGCGCGTCCACTCCACCGCGTTCTCGCCCTGTCCCTCCCGAAGACTCCGTCCTCCGGTACACGCGGGTGGCGTGACGCCAGAGATTGGGTCCCGCGGATTCCGAGGTTCGGCTCTCGGGACTGGGACGCCGCGCTGGCTTCGTTTTTCCTGGACACGTTGGCAGGCGACGACAATCATGAGATCGGCCCGACCCCGGTCAGACGGGAAGGAGTGGCCGGCTTGCGGGTCGCGGTTTCTCTCATCTTGGCCGGATGGCGTCTTCGGGAGGGACACCCTCCCCGGACAGCGGAACGGGCGATACGACCTCTTCGAATACAACGACGACGTCGCCTCGCAGCGGAGCCTGTTCATCTCGCCGGCGATGTGGCGCGAGCACGTCCGCCCGCGGATGGCCCTCTTCTGCGACCTGGCGCACGAGTTCGGCGCTCGCCTGCGCTACCACTGCTGCGGCTCGGTCCGCGCGATCGTCCCCGACCTCATCGAGATCGGCGTGGACATCCTCAACCCCGTCCAGCCCCTGGCCGCCGACATGGACCCCTTTGAACTCAAGCGCGAGTTCGGACGCGACCTCACCTTCGACGGCGGCATCGACATCCAGGACCTTCTTCCCCACGCCTCCCCCCGCGAGGTGCGCGACCACGTGCGCCGGATGATCGACGTGGTCGGCCGCGACGGCGGCTACATCCTCGGCCCCTCGCATTCCATCCAGTCCGACGTCCCCCTCGGCAACATCGTCGCCATGATCGAGGAGGCGAACCGGGCGTAGGGCGGCATGGAGCGGCACGACGGGCTCTCCCTGGGATGGAGAGCGGGCCCCGTCAGCGCATCTCAACATCCAGCGGATGGCGCAATTCCCGGCCGGCCGCAACTTCACTTCTCGCCCCCTCTCTCTTAAGGCGAGAAGTGAAGTTGGGACACCGGTCGTGCTGGAATTGTACGCCGCAATGGCGCTTTCGCGGCCAACACCGGCTGCCAACCTGGCAGGCCGGCCCAGCCGCACCTCGACTCCTCCCGGGCCTCTCTCCTCACCTCTCCCCTCGGCAGAGGTCGGCCGACGCCCCGAAGAGGCATCCGACGGGTGCAGGCGCTGAAGCCTCCAGCCTCCAGGCTCCAGCCCACGAAAAAGGCGCGCCGACTGAGACGCGCCCAATCAGGAATCCATTCCATTGAGGAGCGTAGCACCCCCAAATGCCTCGCCCGAGGCGTTTCAATCACACGCCGCGTCGATCAAGCGGCTGAATGAGAGGGTGCGGAAGCGGTTGAAATCCGCCTCCACCAGTTTGGCGAAGGACCACTGCTCTCCCATCAGTTCAGACACCTTCGCGCACCACTGGATGGCGGCTTCCGTCTTCGCTTGAACGGAGGTCTGCTCGTTCCATCCTACACCTTTGGTCTCGATAACGTGGAATGAATCCGACACCTTGACCAGGAAGTCAGGAGTGTAGTGGCGCAAATAACCGCGCGCGTCGTGGTAGGGGATGCGGGGTGGCATGCGCGGCAGCACCTTCGTGAAGGCCTTCACCTCTTTCTGATCGTCGAGGTACTGCATGAACGCCTTCTCGTACTCGCTGCGGCGCGGATAGGGAAGGACCTCGAACACCGTCCGCTTGGCCTTGTACACGGGCTCGGACGTGTGGAATGGCTGCATCCGGCTGACCTGGAAGCGTTCGACTAACTCGTAGGGTTCTTCAACCACCTGCAGGCGCAAGATGGCGTCAACGAAGGCATCACGGATTCGCTCACGAATCGGGAGGTGGTTGAGTTTGCGCACGACCTCTCCATCGTTGAGGTCGATGCGGCAATCGAAAAGACGCCGTTCGACGTACTCGCGGATCTTGGGCAGGAGATCCGCGAAGTGCGCTGAGGCCGCGCAGCGAACGAGAATCGCCTTTGTCATCGCTGACAGATATACGTCGTAGCGGTCCGTGTAATCGAAGCGGAGTTCTCGCTCCAGGTCCACCTTCTGTGTCAGAAGGTCCTTTTCCCGATACATCACGGTCGGGATTTCGATCTCGTCGAAGCGAAACAGGTCTGCGGGCAGGGAGGCGACATCCAGGTCGGCAATTCGCCGCACATCCCGCGTGATCCCGCCGCTGAGAACCGGAATCGACAGGTCGTACTGCAACTTCTTCGGGTCCACCCGGACGACGTTCGAGGGCTCATAGACCCGTTTGGCCTCGGTGATCTCGATGTCGAGGTCCTCGTTCGCGATCTCGGCCTTCCACAGATCGCGGAAGCGGGGATGGTCGATGACGATGAGTTTCTCGTCCCATTCGACGCCTGCGGGGCTCATCCGCCGGAGTCCGCGGCCGAGCGTCTGTTCGGCCAGGATCGCCGATTGATACGACCGCAGCGGGACGATCACGCACACATTGCGCACGTCCCACCCCTCCTTCAGCATCATCACGCTGACAATCGCCTGATACTCGTTCGTGTCAATCGATCGGGCCGCCCGCCGAGCGCGCTCCAGGTCCTTCTTCGTGATCACACCCGCCTTGTCCGTGTGAATCACGAGCGTCTTGAGGCCGTGGGACTGCTCGAGGTACTTCCCCACCCTGTCGGCGTTGCGAGTGTGGTCGGCCATGATGAACAGGACGGGCTTTCGGCCTGATTTGCGGAAGTCCTTCTGGAACCGGCAGAGGATCTCGACGCCGGTATCGATTTGGAGTTGATTCCTGCGCACGAAGTCCCGTGTAAGCGGCTCCGCCGCGTGCTCGATCTCTCCGATCTTCGGACGTTTCACCACCTGGTCGCGTATGGCCGCCGCCAGCGGATAGTCGTGAATGATGTGCGGGAAGTACCGCTTCCGGTCGCCGGAGCCCACGTAGGGTGTGGCCGAGAAGTCAAGTTGGCCCAACAAACCTTTCCCGCCGCGGTCCACGCACCCCTGGTGCAGCCCGTCGATGGACCGTGTCCATTCGAGGTCGTCCGAGTGCACGTGGTGGGCTTCATCGTTGAGCACCAGCAGGTTGTCGTGCTGGCGGAGTGCTTCCTGCAGATCGGCCCGGCTCATAGACGCGCTCTTGCTCACAGGTGGCCCAAGCGCCTCATCCAGCGCGTTGATGTCCTTCTGCTCCGCCGCCTCGTAGAGTTGCTGGACGTTCGTGAGGTACAGGATTCCACGGCTCGTCGGCGGTGTGATCTGGCTCTGGAGAATGCGCTGGAGTTCGAAGTCGGCCTCCCATTCCGGCGGAACGAACGGGAATTGCCTGAAAATCGTCGCATCGGCAAACGCCTCGTCCAGCCGGTCGAGAACGATGAGGTTCGGCGCGATGAGAACGAACTTCGACGTGTATCGGCAGTCGTTCTCCGTGCGCAAGAACCAGTTGAAGTACTGCCACACGATGGCCAGCGCCATCACGAACGTCTTGCCCGACCCGGTCGCCATCTTGAAACAGTATTTCGGCCAGTTGTCGGTGGTGGGGTCGAAGGTGAGACTGGCGTTGAAGCCCTTGGCGAGTTCGTACAGGTTGTGGTACCGGCAGACCTCGTAGACGTAGATCAGGCCCTCGATGGCCTCGCGCTGCGCCCGCCACAAGTGAAATTCGGTGCCGTCCGCCAGAAGATGCTCCTCCACGAACCAGAACTCGAGAAGCCGCCGCGTGACGGGGCTCACCTCAGGGTAGTCCTTCTCGCGCCAGGCGGCGACGGCCTGCCTGATCGTCTCGGCAAGAGGAATCTGCGCCATGTCGGTCCTTCTTCCTCAGCGTGCGGAGTTCGGTGCGAACTCCCATTCGAGCCCCGAATGGGGCGTGTGAATGTAGCCCCGGGCGCCAGCCCGGGGACACGGGGCCCTTCCCTCCCGGGTGCAGCCCCGGAGGGGCGACTGCCCGCCGCCGCGCGTTCAATCGCCCCTCTGGGGCTCAACGACGGGGTTTGGGCCTTCTGTTTCCACGGGCTTGCGCCCGTGGCTATTTGCAGTCGCCCCGCTGGGGCTCGCGCCCGGAGGACACCTCTTGCTCTTGCGCCATGACGGCGTGGACGCCCTTGCTGACTTCTGTGTGGATCCGCGGCAATTCCCCTTGAGGGAGCATTGCGAAACCCTTCATCTCGAGGTCCTTCGCCATCGCCTCGCAGGCGTTCTGGTGCAGGTTATCCCACGCCTCCATTATTCGCTGCATCCCCGTTGTCCCGAAGTCCCCATCGTGTTTGACGGCGAGATGGGCACGCCAAGTTGCCACTTCAAAGAAGGCTCTCCAAAATGCCTCCTGGACGCTGGAAGCAAGCGCGATGGCGTTGCGGTGCACGAAGGCCTTCAGGTCCTCCAACCGCTCATGGACGCCTTGCGCGAATGCTTCTTTCTCCTTTATACCCTCCGCCTTCGGACACACGAAGTACTCGGGCGATATGAGCCTGTTCTTCGGCCAGCGCAGAGGGTCAAATCCGGTCTGGAGAAGCGGCACATCCCACCAGAGGGACGT
The DNA here is from genome assembly GCA_029821745.1 of Candidatus Zipacnadia bacterium. GTDB lineage: Bacteria > Armatimonadota > Zipacnadia > Zipacnadales > JABUFB01 > JALGSS01. Next base: position 4,099 of record JALGSS010000093.1, on the reverse strand, counting down.
CAACCGTGCCGCGAGTTCCTTGTATACCCTCAGCCTGTCCGCGAGGAGCAGTTCCTCCATCCTTTCCTTGCGGAGACGTGTGTGTCTCAGCCAGTCGCGAAGTAGCGCCATGCCGCCGCCAAACGCCACACCTGCAAGCGCCCACAACGCTTCCCTCATGTCATCGCACCCTTATCTTGATCATCTTCGTCGTGTCGTTTCCGAAGATATCGACGACCTTCACCAGCACCGTGTAGGTGCCGCGTTTCTCGTAGCGATGCTTGATCGACGTCTCCAGTGTCCGCTGCTTTGGCGTGCGGAACGACTGCCACTGATTGTGGAAGGTATCGTTGCGGTAGTCCCAGTCCACGGCCCAGTAGTCGATGTAGTCGGTGAACTTCCCGATTCGTTTGGCGACATCATCCGGCAGGTATTCCGGGTTGGCGATGATGAAGTCCTTGAGGCGGACGGTGAGGACCTTGCCGCGCAGCGTACGGGCCACGTCGAGGTAGTTCAGGTCGAAGAAGCGGATATCCTCTCGGGCCGGGTCGGTGACTTCCAGGGATTCCCTGGGGATGGAGACCAGCCGGACCTTGACCCCGAACTCGTCGCCGACATCGCCGACGAGATCGTGGAGCCCCATCTCGAAGTCCCAGCCGAGGAAATGGACCTCGCGGAGGCCCCCTTCCCCAGCCTCCTTCAACGTCTGGCGGATTTCGCGCATGGTGACCGGACTGTCCACACTCCCGATGTGGACGTACGCCCGCGCCTTCCTGCCGTGCAGCATCGTGAAGCCGGTCACCGGCTCCGCGCGATAGAGGTCGAGAATGAACCCGACATACCGTTCCCACCCGCCACGGCCGTTCGCCGCCAGTTTGTGACGCTCGTAGTTCCCCAGGTTCATCAGGTCGAACGGGCCGCAGCCCTCGATCTGCAGCAGCCGCTTCCGCGTCACCTGGATCGCCCACTTCGACAGGTCGCACCCGATCCACCGCCGCCCCAACTTCTCCGCCACCGCCAACGTCGTCCCCGATCCGCAGAAGAAATCCGCGACGAGATCACCCTCACTCGATGACGCTCTGATGATGCGCGCAATCAGGCTCTCGTTCTTCTGGGTAGCGAAGCCCGTCTTCTCGCGGGAGAAGCTCTTGATTTGAATCGAGTCGAGGCTCTCATCGCCCTTCAAATCGAACTCGAACGGGTTGGCGTTCCAGACATCCTCTATCGGATAACCCTTGCCGCTTGTCTGCGCGCTTCCGCGTCGCTTGTACCCAGGCGGATAAGGAACATACTCCTTGTTGAAGGTGAAGCGACCTGGTGTCTTGACATAGAAGAGGATCGTGTCGTGATTACGAACCCAGTTGTCAACAGCGCTCTTGTAACCAGATATCCAGCCTATCCGCCAGACAATCTCACGCTGGAAGGACTCCGATCCGAAAACTTCGTCCATGAGCGCCTTTACATAATGCCCCACGGTCGCATCGAGATGGACGTATATGCTCCCGTGTTCGGCGAGGAGTTCGCGCATCAAGAGGAGGCGTTCGTACATCATTTGCAGATAGGAATCGAGGCCGCGGCCCCAGGTGTCGCGGTAGGCCTTCTCCTCGATGACGGATGCCTGTTTCACGACCTCCTCATCGCCGATGCGGACGCGGAACGAAAAGTCCTGGCCGGTGGCGAAGGGGGGATCGATGTAGATGAGGTTGACCTTGCCGGCGAACCGGGGCAGGAGCGAGGACATCGCGACCTTGTTGTCGCCCCAGATGAGCATGTTGCGCCAGGGGCGGTCCGTATCGGCCCGACCGGCCAGCAGCGGATAGGTCTCCCGATCCGCCTTGGATTCGTTGACCGTCTCGACCGTCTGGAAGGGCAGGATCGTCCGGTCAATCGGTCGGAGTTCACCGTTCTCATCATACTTGCCGGCCCAGACGAGTTCGGCCCGACTGATCTTCTTCCTCTTCGCCATTCCGCTCCCCTCTTCGGACCGGCCACGTCCGCCCGCGCGGCCGATCGCGGCCACGCTTGCGCATCGGCCACCAGCCGTGCCCCTACCGGACTCCCCTCCAGGAGCCCGAGCCCCACCAGTGCGGTCTCAGGTCTCGCACATTATACCCGAGCGGCGATTCCCAGCAAGCCACAGGCGGAGCAGCGGGGAGGTCATAGGTCGTGGGTCATAGGGGGTGGGGCATTGCGCCTGATCCGCGGTTCGCCGAGGGCGAGGGGAGGAAGCCGGCAGCCGGCAGCGGCTGTGCCGGCGGTGCGCGTGGCGGCTGCAGGCCGTGGCCGAGGGCGGCCTGGGCGAGCGGGCGCGCCGACGGGCGGTGGAGATCGCCGACGACGCCGACGTTCGATTCATCCCGCGCCGGCCGGCCCACGGTGGACCTCGGCGCTGACACGCCTCGGGGCCACCGTGGCTACGGCCACTTCCCTCTCCCGCCGGGGGAGAGGGAGACACCCGGCCGGTGGGGCCGGCGTTTGGCCCCACGCAACATCCTGATCAGCCGCCTCGGCCCCGCCAACGACGATTCAGCCGCCCACTGTCGCCACGTTGCTTATGGCACTGCGGTTCGACGAGTCGTCGAAGGCACACAGCGCGAAGTACCGTGCGCCTGCGGGCGCGCCGGTCACGGTGAAGGACTCCTTCGTCCCAGGCGCCTTGGGGGCGGGCTCCCCTGCGAGGTTCGCGGCCAGCCACCAGTTCGTGGCCGTCGCCTCCCGGTTGGCGGCGAATCTCTTGAGGAACGCCTGGTAGTCGACGATCGGCTTGTCGCTGCACTTCACCTGATACCGGACCACCGTGCCGCCCGGATCGGCCGGCGCGGAGAAGGTGACGGTGGCTCGCCGCCCGCCTTCACCGAACTGAAGAGGCTGAACGGCCTTGCCTTACTGATGGTGAACTCGATGCGGCCGGTATCGACGGTGACGGCGTCAGCGCCCTCGGTCACCTGGCACGGGCTGGCCGGCGCCGCCGAGCCTTTCGCCGCCTTGAGCGTCAGCGTCTTCCTCTCGTTGGCCGCTAAGTCCACCTGGGCATCCAAGAGCACCCAGCACAGGCCCCTCTTCTCGTCGACGACGAGGGAGATGACCTGCAGGGGGATCTCCTTTCCGCCTTCGAAGAGCGCGAAGGCCTGACCGGGTTTGTAGGCGCCCTTCACGAGCGGAATGCCGCCGCTCACCGGCGCGGCGGTGCGGGTCACACCGGCCGGTTCCTCCACCGTCACAGCCAGTTGCCAGTCCCCGGCCGCCGGCGCGCGGGCGGACAGCCCGACCACCACCGTCACCGCAAGAACAGCACGCCACCACGTCTTCATGAGATCCCCTCCTTGACCACGCCCACCGAACGCCGTGACACTGCAGAGTATAACAATCCAGTCGCCGAACGGGGCTCTGTCGCCGATGGGCCATGCCGTGGACGCCCCTTCGTCTGCGACCCGGGCAAGAGCGTTCCGCTCCGACCCGTCGGCAACGCGCTCCAGAGCCAACCCGGTCGCCACACATCCTCCGTTGCTTCCGCCAGTCGAGGACGGCGGCGATGGGCCGGATGTGGCGCTCGTGGATGGGCGCGCGGCGGCCATCGGTGCGGGGCAGGAAGAGGATGGCCTCCTGGATGTCCGGGGCGAGGAGCAGGAGGTTCATGATCTGCGTGATGCGCGGCCGGGAGACGTGGGCCAGGCGAGCCAGGTCGGCGTAGTCGGCCACCTCGCCCTGGTCCACGAGGTCCTGCATCCGGATGGCCAGGACGATCGAACGGGAGGTGCGCGGCACGCTGCCGAGCAGCGGTGTTTGCGGCGCCTCGCCCTCCTTCATCACCTTCCGGGTTCCGCGCCCCTGCTTGAAGTGCACCGGCGGGGTACTGGTCGGCGAGTACCTCCTCCAGTCCCGGGTTGTGAGGAGGTTCTCCGACTTCCGACGTCTTCCGCGACTTCGGACGTCTATCGAACGTGCTTATTGACCTTTGCATCGCCAATGTACCCTCCCCCCATTGCGGGGGAGGGTCAGGGCGGGAGGGAAAGGCACACGCGACGGTCTCACCCCCTCCCCAACCCTCCCCCGTCAAGGGGGAGGGGGACGACGGTGACATCGCCCTGTCACATTGGCCACGCAAAGGTCAATAGAACGC